>JAZRBX010000097.1:0-5629 GCA_045635285.1 Victivallaceae bacterium | reverse complement strand
TGATTGGCAAAATCACTGCGTCCGGTACCGACAACTGCGGCACCTGCGGCGATTGCGAGATCAGGCATGATTTCAGGAACAGGATTTGCCATAGCGAAAATGATAGCACCTTTGTTCATGGATTTGACCATGTCGGCAGTTACGCAGTCAGGAGCGGAAAATCCGAGAAAAATATCTGCGCCCTGCATGGCATCGGCAAGAGTGCGCTTGTCAGTATCGACAGCAAAACGGCGTTTCTGTTCATTCAAATCTGTACGTCCGGTATGGATAACACCTTTGGAGTCGCACATGATAAAGTTTTCCCGTTTTGCACCGCCGGTAATGTAAAATTCACTGCATGAAATACCTGCTGCACCTGCACCGTTGACTACAAAACGGCAATCTTCAATCTTTTTGCCGACGATTTTCAAACCGTTGATGATAGCTGCAAAAGAGATGATCGCAGTACCATGCTGGTCGTCATGGAAAACGGGAATATTCATTTTGCTTTTCAAAATTTTTTCAACTTCAAAACATGCGGGAGCACCGATATCTTCCAGATTGATACCGCCGAAACAGGGTTCAAGTCTTTCAACCGTTTCAATAAGTTTGGCGGCATCGGTACGGCCTTTTTCATTGGCTACTTTGGAAATGCAGAGCGGAACAGAGTCAATATCAGCAAAGCGTTTAAAAAGAACAGATTTACCTTCCATAACGGGGATGCCTGCTTCAGCACCGATATTACCGAGTCCGAGGACAGCAGTACCGTCGCTGACGACAGCAACCAGATTGCCTTTGGAGGTATAATCCCAGACCTTTTCGGGAGATTTTTCAATTTCAAGACAGGGGACTGCGACACCGGGAGTGTAAGCCATAGCCAAGTCCTGCTGGGTACGACATTCTTTACTGGAAACAACTGTGATTTTACCCGGTTTTCCGTCACAATGATAGGCGAGTGCCAATTCTTTCATATCTGCCATTTTTAACTCCTTGTTTTTAACGGTGATTTGTTACATCTTATAATATAGCATGTTTCACCGTTTTTGCAACACCGGAATTTAAAACAAAGCCAAAAGAACAACACCTGCAAAAATCAGAAGCAAAGAAACGATCTTGACTTTGAAATTGACATCTTTGAAATAGGAAAAACCGATAAGAAATGTTATGATACAACTGCTTCTGCGTATCAATGACAAAATAGCTATCTGCGTATCAGGCAGACTGACCGCATAGAAATAAAAATAATCCGCCACAATCAGCAAAATCCCCGTAGCGGCAATGGACAAACGCCACTCAAAAGCCCTGCCGTTTTTAAAGAAAAATCTCCTAATGATATAGGCAAGCCCCAAAACCAGAACCAAGTCCGTACAAAAATAAAACTGCAATGTATTGCGGGAAATTTTTACCACGCCGAGAAGATATTTGTCATAAAGAGCCGACGCAGAACCAAGCAGAGTTCCGAGCATTATCAAACGGATCCCCCTGTGCCTGCCGAAATGAATCCCCTCCATTTTGCCGATAACCGAAAAAAGATAGTAACCGCAGAAAATTATCAGCATGGCAATCCCCTGAATCCATGTCGGAATTTCATGAAAAATAACCAGACTGCCGATAAATGTCCACAACGGCGCAGTCGCCCGGATCGGAGATGCAATGGAAATCGGAAGTTCCCGCATGGCATAATAAACACAAATCCAACTGGCACCTACCAGACACGCCTTGAGAAAAATAAGAACGAATTGCCAAGCCCCCTGAAAATCTGTGGCATATTCAATAAATTTCCCCTGAAATGCCGCCAGCAGCAAAAAGAAAACCGTGCCTGACAGATTGGACAGAAAAAGTGCAGGCATAACAGAATTGTCTTTGACCGCCGCCTTTTTGCAGACATCGTAAATGCCGAGCGAAAGTGCGGACAACAAAATAAAAATAAGATATTTCGGCATGATACAAATCCTTCGTTAAATCAACTTTTATAATTTTTTTGCAGCGCTCTGTTCCAAAGGCGTACATCATCAATGACATCAAGTAAAAAAAGCGGAAACCCGGGGATAGCCGGATTTCCGCAAAAGGAGTACGGAGCGCATGATGCGCAGGAGGGGACCGTACTCCTGTTAGGGGGGCAATTATTTTTTGGATACGCGTTCGGCGTATTCGCCGGTACGGGTATCGATTTTTACCAAGTCGCCCTGATTGATGAAGAGGGGGACCTGAATTTCATAACCGTTATCGATTTTAGCAGGTTTGGTAACGTTGGTTGCAGTATCGCCGCGAACAGCGGGTTCGGTTTCGACGATTTCTTTTTCGATAAAGGTCGGGAGAGTGATTTCGATGGGTTCGCCGTTGAAGAGGACGAATTTGCAGGTGGCTTCTTCGATGAGGAAGTAGATATTATTGCCGAGGAACTCGGGAGAAACCTGCATTTCTTCATAGGTATCGGGATCGCTGAAAATGTAATTATGACCGTCGTTGTAGGAGTAGAAAAGTTCACGCTCTTCCAAGTCGGGTTTTTCGATTTTATCGGTGGGACGGTAAGTTTTTTCCATACCTGCGCCGGTAACGAGGTTTTTCATTTTGCAGCGGTAGAGTGCTGTGCCTTTACCGGGTTTGCAGAAGTCAAATTCGGTGATGATCCACGGCTGACCGTCGATCTCGATTTTCAATCCTTTTCTCAAATCGGATGCGCTGAACATAGTTTAAATCTCCTGTAAAAAATTTTAATGCAGTTTATTAATATACACCGTCTTTTTTATTTTTCAAGTCAAGGTTGACAATTTTCCCCTGTTTAAGGAACTTTTCCCTGAAACAGACAGTATAAAACAGCAAAGGAGGTCTGCATGATCACGGAAACACGCTTTGTTTATTTCCGGCACATACTGGAAAATAACGGCACTATCAATGCCGAAAGTTTTTTCAAAATCAGAAGCAATGCAAAAAATGCACAGGATGCCGCAAATGAAGCGGCTCAATGGGCAGGCGAAATCGGTTCTCCATTGAAAATCGGCGGCGGCGGTCAGAATGTTTTTCAACTTCATCCCGATTTTCTGATCAGCAAAGTCGAAATCAGAACAAATACCAATGAGTTCGTTTTTGACATCATGCTTTACGGAACTGCCGCAAATAAAACATGGCAGCTTCTTCCCGAAAGCGAATATACCGAAAATGACGGTATCATCACCAAAAAATTAAAATATATTTTCTGTGGAGAAAATCATCCCGATTTCCCGCACGAAGGAGAAATAATCAATGATCCTGAAAGCGGCAAACAACTTGTCTGCATTGCAAGTTCAATAGTTGAAAACGGAAAAAACCGCAAAAAACTTTCATTGACTTTCAGAAGTTTTGCCGATTTGCCGGACGAACCGGATGTCAGCACAAATTTTATTGAAAAAATCTATTACACACAAAATGAAAATACCATGCGCTGTATTGCAGAAGCATATTGGTCAAAAGAAACATACAGCAGCGCGATCGCCGCACTGCATTTTTTCGATGAAAGTCATCCCGCACTCTGGGCAGGAAGTGATTTTGTGCTGGAAAAAATGGAGAGCGTTCCCGACGGAAATTACGGTTTCAAAATCAAACTTACAGCGTTGAAAATTGAAACCAGACTCATTTGCACAAACTGCATTGACAATGAAAACGGCAAAAGCATTGAAGCAGTTTATGAAGTGCGGAAAAGCGAAAGCAATTCTTTTGATGATTTGACAGGGACCGTTCCGTTTTTTGCAGGCAGTGATTTTATCATTACGGCAGTGAGTAAAAAAGATTTGAACAACGCTCTGATGCAGATAACAGTCAAAGCATGCGAACGCAAAAATATGACCCGCATCGGAGAAATCAAATCTTTCGTCACCCGGAACGGCACAAGCGGCAGAAAAGCGGAATTTTTCATAACCGCGGAAGAAGCGGAAAATTTCCGTTCAAGTTTGCAGATCGCCGCACCTGCAGAATGGGCGGGCGATGATTACTATTTGCAGTCATTTACCGAAAAAGAGAAAGCCGACGGCTTTTTCTTTGAACTTGAAGCCGCCGAAATCAAAACCCGCATGCTTACAATGTCGCAGAATGAAAAATTCTCCGGCTTCGACCTCAAAGGAACACCGCGCCGTGAAGTCATTTACAAAAGTGTCTGGCAGGTTGCAGCAGATGATTTTAAAAATTTCACTGACATAAGCGGTCAGAATGCTTCATGGAGCAATGATGATGCGGTCATTACCAAAGTTACTCCGGAAAAAATTTCTGAAGCCGAATACGAAATTACCATTGAGGCTCAACGCCGCAGCAATCCCGGACTTTATACTCTTTATTCATTCGGAGACTATGAAAATCTCTCAAGCAAAGTCGAACTTGATTGCAAACTTATCGACTTCCGCCTCTCTCCGAAAGATTGCGGGTATTTCCTCAACAGCGACGGTATGCATGAAATTCTCGCTGGCTGGCAGCCGGGCAGCGAATGTCCTTTTGTTGCAAAAAATGTTCTGCACCCGCGTTTTATCAACCTTATACTCAAAATCCTCCGCATCAGCGAAACAACTTACTGCAAAGGCAATATGAACAGAGCCATCCCCGAAATGACCGAATGGATCAGCACCAGAGTTTTCAACGGCAAAGTCGGTAAATATCAGGGTTCTTATTTGAAAAGCGACCTTCAATCAAAAGAAATTTACGACAATCACGGCAACATCTGGACCAAAATCACCAGAGTTTACGACCTTGCCCCCGACGGTGCGGAATGGAATCAGTATTACTTTCAGAGAATACGCTGACAATCAGAAAAAATTTTTTTAACAAATACAAGCTCCGCAGAAGACTTCTGCGGGGCTTTTTTACTCTATATAGCAAAAAATGGAGATTTTTTACGGAAAAAACTTGATATTAACGCAAGCTGATATATATTTTTGTAATTATGTTTTTATTTTATACTTTTCAAATAAAAGGAGTTTACTATGAATATCGAATGGGACAAACTCGGTTTTGAATTCATGCCGACCAAATCAAACATCCGCTTCACCTATGCCGACGGCAAATGGAGCGAAGGCAGATTGACAAGTTCTTACGAAGTTACAATGAGTGTCGCCGCCAACTGTCTGCATTACGGTCAGGCTGTTTTTGAAGGCCTCAAAGCATTCAGAGGCAAAGACGGCAAAGTCCGCATCTTCCGTCCCGATGAAAACGCCAAACGCCTCCAGAGTTCATGCCGCCGCCTCTGCATGGCTGAATTCCCCGTCGATAAATTCATCGAAGCAGTCAAAGTTCTCTTGCAGGACAATATCGACTACATCCCCCCCTACGGCACCGGCGGTTCAATTTACATCCGTCCCGTAATGTTCGGCACAACTCCCCAAATCGGTGTTGCTTCCAGCAAAGAATATGAACTTGTGATCATGGCTATGCCCGCAGGTCCTTATTACAAAGGCGGATTCAAACCCGTTGACGCCATGTCCGTTGTCGGCTTTGACCGTGCAGCCCCCCACGGCACAGGCACCATCAAATGCGCAGGAAATTACGCAGCAAGTCTGCTTCCTGCCAAAATCGCCAAAGAAAATCACTGCCCCGTACCGCTTTTCCTCGACCCCAAAACCAACGAATTTGTCGATGAATTCGGCACAAGCAACTTCCTCGCCATTACCAAAGACGGCAAATATGTCAC
>JAZRBX010000096.1:0-7240 GCA_045635285.1 Victivallaceae bacterium | reverse complement strand
CATTTTAGCGGCGGTCCGTGCGGCATTGGCGATGTTGCCTCTCCAGCGGTAAGTTCTGCCGCAGATACAGGAATAATTGCTGTTGGAGCAGGTGATCATGAATTTGCGGTTGAGTTTGATGTATTCTTTGACATTTTCTTCAAAGGGGTAGGCTCTGCCGTAACCCCATTCCTGCAGGACAGCATCTTCGGGCATGGCGGAGATGGCTTTGGGGTTCTGTTTGACCATATCGCCGCAGAGGATGAGTATGCGTTTATGGGGTTCGACCATTTTGATCAATTCTTTGAAGAAGTCGCCGTAAACCTTTTCTTTACCGTATTTTTCGCAGGCCTCTCTGCTTCTGCCTTTGCCGAGGTCGAAAGTTTCGTCGCCGCAGCCGAGGAAATATTTGGAACTGAAATTGGGCAGGAGTTCATCGACCAGACTTTTAATGAAAGCGACCGCTTTGGGATCGGTCGGACAGAAAGAGAACGGACCGTCAGGCTCCAGCTGCCAGGAAGAGTAAACGCCTTCGGGACATTCTGCCATCTGACGGTAGGGTTCGTGCATGAGCCAGCGTTCCATATGGCCGAGGGTATTCTGCTGCGGCACGAGGTCGATGAAGCGTTCACGGCAGTAGGCATCGAGCTGTCTGATTTGTTCGGCGTTCAAAGGTGCGGCATCTTCCCAGACTTTTTCATGGCCTTTGTATGCGAAAGTATGTTCCATGTAGAGGGTGAACATGTTCATTTTCCAGCTTGCGATCATATCGACGAAGTCGAGGAGTTTTTCAAAGGGCATATTTTTGTCGCGGCTGTAATCGAGAGAGATACCGCGTATGCGGACATCGGGTGCATCGTCAATATCCAAAGCGGGGCAGTCATTATTGGTGTATTGTTTGCGGAGTTGTTTCAAAGTTTGTTCCGCATAAAAAGCACCTGCTTTGTCGGCGGCAATGATTTGGATGCCTTTATCGGAGATGTTGAGTTTGTAACCTTGTTCTTTAATGGATGAATCAAAGGAAACTTCGGGGGTGCTGTTCAGAGTTTCATTTGTTATAAATGAGTTTCTGATTTTTAAATTTGCCGGAATCGGCAGCAAAATTGGAGCGTTGTTCATAACATCCTCATTATCAATATGTTTGCATGAAAACTAAGATATAAATTCTTTATGTAATAAAGATAGCTTTTTTTTGACAAATTTCAACTCAAAAAATAAAAAAAGTTGGAAACACGAGGGGTAGTTTCCAACTTTATATAAATTTATATGATTACTTCAATTTAAATTTCAGTAAGTTCCAGATTGTCAATGGTAAAAGCAGTTCCTTCGCATGCTTCAGCGGGCATCAGATTGAAGTAATTGATACCGCCGCAATTATTCGGGAAATGGGTGCTTTCTTCAGTTTCGCCGAATTCGTTGGTCAGGCGGTAGAAAATTTCATTATCCTGCATGATGATTTCAACTCTGACTTTGCCTTCGGGCAGATTGAGTCCGGCATATTTGGGGCTGACTTTGCCGTTACTGCCGGGGACATGGAAGAACATTTGGCGTTTGTGGTCAATAGCACCGATAGCGGTGAAAGGTTGTCCCTGAATACCGCAGTTAAAGTACAAAGAAGCACCTTTTTTGAGGTCGAAGTCAAAGGCGAGTTTTTTGTTTTTGCCTGCGGGGATGCCGGGATTTGCTCTGGGGGTGCGGACGCGGATAAGACCGGTGCCGGAGATTTGGAGCAGTTTGTTGCCGTCAATGGTAACGATTTCGGCTTTTCCGGGAGCGAGCGGTTCCCATGATGAGGTGCCGTTCCATACAGAGGTTTGGGAGCCGTTGAGTTTTTCAAAGTCTTCTTTGATAAGCGGGGCGGCGGTGAGTGTTGTTGCTGCGACGACAGCAGCAGTTGCAGCAGTGATTGTTTTTTTCATTTTTTGAGCTTTCGGGTTAATAAAGTTGATTGAGTAAATGTCGGAGTTTTTCATAGTTATTCTGACTTTGAACGGAGTTGCAGGCAGGGTTTCTCTGCCGGAGAAAGTCAGTTTTGCATCGACTGAATCGCCGTTGAATTTTGCGGCATTTGCACCTGAATATCCGGGAATCGGATTATTTTTTTCGTCGAGGAGTTCAACGGTGAAAGAACCTTTGCCGTTCAAGGTCATGAAGCAGTCGGGGGCTTTGAAAAAGCGGCTGACGAGTTCAGCATTGTTTTCGGCACGGACAGCAAAGAAACCGTCACGGCGGATTTGAATGTGTCCGACGATAGAACCTTTGTCGCGCTCAAAATCCAGATATGCATTTGCCAATCCTTCCCAGCCGCCGATTTTTTCAAAGAACGGCCACTCCTGTGCAAGTTTTTTGCTGCCGTAGATGCGGCGGAGGTTTTCTGCGGTGTACTGTTCGGGTTGATTGAAATCGACATAGCAGAAATAGAAGTGCGGGCGTTTGTTCCATCCTGCACCGAGGGGGATGTAATAAGTACCGTTGTTTTCTCTCCATGAACTCGGAGAATGCAGAAAAGTGAAAAGCATACCGAAACGCCAGTCATGCGGATCGGTGGAGTTGTCGGCGAGATTGGCACGGACATCGGCTCTTTCCCATTGCAGAGAATTACGGGAGAACCATGCTTCGGGGTGAATCTGCTGGGTATGAACATTGTATCTTGCAAGCAGACCGACATAGAAATTTTCGGCAATGCGTTTGCTTTCAAAACCGTAGTGCTGAATGCTCCAATGGTCGGTTTCATCGGGGATCATGCTGAAATGATGCTTCCAGTTGATACCGTCATTGGTGTAGAAAACACGCATGATGCGGAAAGAGTCTGCGATATTGTCGTATTTGACCTGAAACGGCTCAAAACGGTGAAATTTTCCCGCCTGTGCGTAGTAATAAGTTTTGCCGTCATCGGACATCCAGAAGCCGCCGAAGTTGTCATTTGAGTCGGCGATCTGATCAAGTTCGCGTTCTGCGTAACCGAATTTGGCAACCATGAGCGGTTCTTTGTTCAGAATGAGCCATTCGCCCTTGTTCTTTTCCCAAACCGCATAAGTTGCCCACGGGAGCAGTCCTTTGGCACGGGCATCGCCAATGTGAGATGCAAGACACTGTACACGGATTTTGTCCAGCGGGATTTTGCCGTCGGCGGGAGTGTAAAAGCGGACGGTGGAATCATCAAGCGGAGAGAGGTCGGTGCTGGTTGCCTGAACGGGATAATCACTGTGAGAAGCAGGACCGAAAGGTTTGAAACCTTGGGGCATAGTATTGCTGTAAGTGAGTTTGCCGTCGGCTGTGCGGATGCCATAGCGGAGGGGATCGGGAGCTTTGCCGACATTCATTGCCATAAAGTTCTGGACGAGATTGCCTTGAGCATCGGAGCCGATCCAGTCATCGCCGATGGATCGTTGCATAGCTTTCATGCCGGGGGACATTTCGAGGACTTTTTCGCCCTGCATGGCGTAAGTTTTCACGCCGCTTCGTTTTTCAAAATGGAAATCGTCAACGGGGAAAATGCGTTCATTGCTTACATCAGTAACGCCTTTGGGGATATTGAGAGGCAAAGGACGCTGAATGCGGAGCAAGCGGACCATTGAACCGTCGATTTTCTGTTTTTTACCGTCTTGAACAATGGTGAGCAAATATCTGCCGCTTTTGAAATTTTCAATGGGAAATTCAACGACTTTCTTTTCATTTGCATTTACGGTAAAATTTTTGCGGATGAGGATTTTTGAGGGGTCTTTTTCATCGGCGATTGAAGCGATAAGATTTACAGGAGCGTTGAATTTGCTATTCATCTGAAATCTTGCGATTTTTTCGGAGGTGAAAAGAGCCAGACGGAAATCGCCCTCAAATGCTTCATCGAGGAGGACATTTCTGCCGTATTGTTCAGCTTTTTTGAAGTAATCGGCATTGACATCGCCGGTCATGTCGATAGCTTTGCCGAAAACGCCGTCAACGAAATCGGCTTGACCTTCAATACCTGCGGTAATGCCTTGGGCTGTAATGACATTCGTATTGTCAAAGTGGAAGAGAGCGAGAGTTCCAGCTTCTTTGCCGGTGTACGGTTTTTTAGGAACGCCGTGGAATTCGACGGGAGCGGCGATCAAACGGAGTTCATCGACATAGATATTACCGGCAGAGCCGAGGAGTTTCGGATAAATGGAGAGCAAAGCGTCAATGGAACTGTTGGAATTGATTGAACAGTTGAGCGGCAGGCGTTTGTCCGCGACGCGTTTGCCGTCGACATAAAGTGCCATAGACCTCAAACCGTTGCCCTCATCGGCGAAGACGGCGGCAATGTGGGTCCATTTGTTTTCTTTGACCGGAGTCGGTGCCATGACTTGCATATCCTGCTGTCCACCCTGTGCGAATTTGACATTCAAACGGAAAGCAACTTTGCCTTCTTCAAGGGTGATTTCCCAACCGCGCTGTTCGGGGGCAAGGTGGCAGTATTTGCTGAATATGCGGGGGGTGGCTTTTATATCTTTGAATTTGAAAAATCCTTCGATGGTCAGAGAGGTATTGCCTCTCAATGCGGGAGCATCTTTGACAAAAACTGCGGGGCGCAGAGCCGCATCATTGGCGGCGAACGCCCCGAGAGAAGTCAATATGCACAACAGAAAAGACAAATAGAATTTCATGTTATGTATATCCTGAATTATAAAAATTATTTACGCCATTCGTACGCCTGATTTACACCTTCTGCATCCCAGGCATACACAAAATTATTGGTGTAATCATCAGAGTTCGCAGCTTTTTTTGCCCATTGTTGGAGCGAGAGTGCTTCAACATGACCGTCAGCAAAGAGCATATTGAAACGCCCGTTGTGGCGCAATTGCGGTTCTTCATAACCGGAACGTAAACGGAAATATTGACTTTTTGTGTCTGGGCTCCAGCTGTCGGCTGAGGCAACACAAGTTGAGGGGGAAGTCAATTTATGAATAGCCAGAGTGATAGACAAATTATCTGCGCTTCTGCTGATGATATTTGCAGAATAGGGAGAATATTGCATATCGGTTGAAACATAAACACCGTAAGTTTTGGTCATACATCCGGTGTGGCTTTCGTCATAAATGTCAACAGGATTGGTCGGACACTGGAAAAATTTGCTGCCGTCGGGCATATAACCCAAATCATACAGCCAGTCAGCCCAATATTGAGACCAGCGTGCTTTCGGAGTCGTTCCGATTTGATAAAGCATGATTAAACCTTGATTGTCATCGGCATAGAGAAGTTGAGCAACTCCGATTTGTTTAAGGTTGCTCATGCAGTTTGCAGCGCGGGCGCGTTCACGAGCTCTGCCGAGAGCGGGGAGAAGCATACCGGCCAGAATTGCGATGATGGCGATAACTACGAGTAATTCGATGAGGGTGAATTTGCTTCCGATAATATTTATTACCGGCATTTGTTTGAGGTTGTTTTTCATATTTTTCTCCTTGGGTTAAGGTTTAAGTTCTTATTCAATTTCAAGAAGTTTAAGAAGTTTAGTGAATTTAGTGTTTCAAGCTCAAAATGAGCCTCTTTAAATTCCTTAAATTCCTTAATCTCCTTATTCTTTTTCCAACTTCCGATAATAAATATTATCGGAAGCAAAAAAATAAACTGTGTCACAGAGAAAATAACACCGAAATCCATAAAAAGCAAACTTATTTGAGAAAAAAAATGCAAAAAACATAAGATTTGAAAATTTATTACTTACTTTTCAACCGACTTTACGGAATCAAGTTTTTTAAGAGCAGTTTTACATTCTTCATTTCCGCGTTCAATACCGACGGTATAATATTTGCGGGCTTTCTCCATGTCCTGCGGACAGAATTTGCCGTCGCTGTAAAGATTTCCGAGCATCAGACAAACCGATGCAGAACCATTATCAAATGCCCCTTCCGCCCAATGAAGTGCATGCTCAAAGTTTGCAGTACAGCCGTAGCCTTGAAGTTTACATGCAGCAAGTTTCTCCAACGGAAGATTATCAGCCGCAAGCAAACTCGCTTTAAGATAATTGACATATGCCTCACGGAATTTTCCGTTTTCCATATCAATATCCCCTTTCGTCAGAAATGCCGCATAATAATTTTCATCAAGCGCCTTATAAAGAAAATCCATCGCCACATCAGATTGATCATCTTTCAACAGCCAATACAACGCATGCATACACAATGCATCTCCTTTTGCCGCGCCTTTACGCAATATTTTTTCCGCCTGTTCCGTATCTTCAAAAAAGTCGTTATAAATCATCCCCATGAAAAATTCCAGGTTCAAATTATTATCATCGACATACTCACAAAGCATCTCAATATCCTTTCTTGAGATACATTTAAACTTTTCTTCTACGGCAAGCAGTGAAATCAATTTTTTTGCCGCCGGCTCCCAGCCGTTATACATGCTTTTGAGATAATATTTTGCTGCCTGCCACAAATCCTGCTTTACCCCATTGCCTTGCAAGTACATTTCAGCAAGGACATAACAACCTATCGGAGAATCAAAATTCACTGCTTTTTCAAAAAAATCAATGCCTTTTTGATATTCAGCAGAATCAGAAGGATTCTTCTTGTAATATTCAGACAGAACAAACATTGCATCCGCATTGCCTGCTTCTGCCTCCTGTTTGATCGACTCCAAGTCATTTTTCAAAAAAGCCGCAAGAAAACCTTCCGCTTTCTCATCCCCCTCTATGGCAGAAAGAGTCAAAATCGCTGCCGATGTTGCAGGATTCTCCCTGTCCAACGACAAAAGTGCGTAAGCATTCCTGCAGTAAACATTATCCTGCAGCGCCCCCAAATAAGCAAAATGTTCAGCATTTACAACATCTTTCTCAAAATACACATCAGTCAAATAACAGAGACTCTGCTCATAATATATCGAATTGTTTAACGCCATGAGAAAATATTTTTCAGCCGCACGCAAATTTCCTTTTTCCTTATGAAAAATACCGAGGGCAAATTCAGCTGACGGCATCCCCTGTTTTGCCGCTTTTTCAAAATAATGCTGCACATTAGCATCATCTTTGCAACGCTGCGATAAACAAAAAGCATAAAGATATTGAGCATCTGCAATTTCTCCCCCATCTGCCGCAAGTTTCACGCACCTCTCCGCCAGAGGAGTTGCTCCATTAAGCAGATATTCTTCAAGACCAATAGTGTAAATAACTTGATACGGACTGTATATCCGCTGAAAAAATGCAGGGACGAAAGCCTGATTGCGGGTCGCCTTTACTGCTTTTTCCGCATACTCCAAAGCGTTCAGCGAATCAACCGGAGTATTTTTTCCGTTCAGATAA
>JAZRBX010000095.1:0-8867 GCA_045635285.1 Victivallaceae bacterium | reverse complement strand
CGGTAAAACCGCCGAATGCGGCGGCTTCGGTACCGCTTTGAATGGTTTCGGCGGCGGTGTTTCCCGGCTGACGCAGATGGACGTGAATATCGATGAATCCCGGGGCGGCGATTTTGCCTGTAAGGTCGATGATTTCAGCGTTTTTGAGAGTTGCGGGATCAGCCATGATGCCGTTTTCGATACCGAGGTCCATGACTTCATCAATATTGCGGTTGGGGTCAACCACACGGACATTTTTCAAGATGTAGCAATTATTCATTTTACACACTCCGCGACTAAAAAGAGTACAGCCATACGGACGGCAAGACCGTTAGTAACCTGTTGAAGGATAACTGATTGAGGACCGTCGGCGATTTCTGATGCGATTTCGACTTCACGATTGATGGGACCGGGGTGCATGACCATGGCATCTTTCCGGAGGTATTTGACAGTGCCGGAGTTCAAGCCGAAATATTTGGAATATTCATTGGTGCTGGGGAAGAATCCGCTGGTCTGGCGTTCATGCTGGATACGGAGCATATTTACGACATCGGCACCTTCGAGGGCGTCTTTCATATTGTGGCAGACGCGGACGTTGGGGATTGAAGCAAATTCTTCGGGAACGAGAGTTGCGGGGCCTGCGAGGGTAACATTGGCACCGAGTTTGGTCAATCCCCAGAGGTCGCTGCGTGCGACGCGGCTGTGGAGAATATCACCGACAATGGTAACATTGAGACCTTCGAGGCTTCCGAAGTGTTCACGCATGGTGAAAATGTCCAGCAGAGCCTGTGTGGGATGGCTGTGAGCGCCGTCGCCGGCATTGATAACGCCGCATTTAAGGTGTTTGGCGATAAAGTCCTGTGCTCCGGTGGCGGAGTGGCGAAGAACGACGAGATCGACCTGCAAAGCTTCAATATTTTTGACGGTATCGAGCAAGGTTTCGCCTTTTTTCAAACTGCTGACATCGGCGGGGACATTGATGATGTCTGCGCTCAAACGCTGTTCGGCAAGTTCAAAAGAGATGCGGGTGCGTGTACTTGGTTCAACGAAAAAGTTTACGACGGTTTTGCCGCGGAGTGCGGGAACTTTTTTGACTTTTCGTTCGGAAACTTTTTTGAATTCCTGTGCTGTATCGAGGATGCACTCAATTTCCTCTCTGCTGAGGTCGTACAAGCTCAATAAATCTTTTCTTGTCCATTTAAAATCCATAATCAGAACCTGTTTTTCCATTTGATTTCGGAGATGCGGTCGATTCCGTCATTTTCCGTGAATTCGATTTTTATTTTTCTGTCGGGGTCGGATTGAACTTTCAAACCGATGTAATCCGCACGGATGGGATATTCCACATTTCCCCTGTCAACGAGAACTGCGAGTTTGATCAGATTGGGGCGTCCGTAATCGGTTACGGCATCGAGTGCGGCGCGGATGGTGCGTCCTGTCGAGAGGACGTCATCCACGAGGATGATATTAGTCATATCCATATCGAAAGGGATAATTGTTTCATTGATAAGCGGCAGAGCACTGCGCAGACCGAAGTCATCACGGTACATTGAAATATCAAGAGCCGCAAGCGGAACTTTGATATTGCATTTTTTTTCAATGATTTCGGCAATACGGCAAGAAAGAGGGACTCCCTGTTTAAAGAGTCCCACTAATGCAAATTCTTCAATTTTATCTGTTTTGCAGAAATCTTTGATAATGGCATCGGCTATTGTTTCAATGGCGGAATTGACTTGCTCCGCATCGCAAATTATTTTGTCCATGGCCATTAAAAAAACTCCTTATTTGAGAATTCCGCAACGGATGAGAGATTGTTTCAGCTGCTCGCGGTGATCGGGAGTAAGTTCACAGAGCGGCAGACGGTAGCTTTCTTCGATAAGACCAGCCATAGCCATAGCTGCTTTGATGGGGATGGGGTTGGTTTCGATGAACTGGTCGCGGAAGAAGCAGTAATATTTTTTGTGAAGTTCCATAGCTTTGGCAACATCACCTTTGAGGAAAGAGTCGACCATTTCGGTCATTTCTGCGGGGATGAGGTTGCTGGCGACGGAGATGATACCTTTTGCACCGACGGACATCATCGGGAGTGTAAGGGCATCATCGCCGCTCAAAATCGTAATATCGCACATATCGAGGATTTTAGAAACTCTTTCGACATTGCCGCCGGCTTCTTTGACAGCGACGATGAGGGGGCATTTGCTCATGCGTGCGATATTTTTTTCAGAGATAGGTACGCCTGCGCGTCCGGGTACATTGTAGAGAACGACGGGGAGTTCGCCTTTTTCAGCGACGCTCATGAAGTGGCGGTACTGACCTTCTTCGGTGGGTTTGTTGTAGTAGGGGGTAACCTGCAAAGTGCCGTCTGCGCCGATTTTTTTTGCTTCAACGGTAAGTTCGATGGCTTCGGCTGTGGAGTTTGCACCGGTACCTGCGATTACGGCGCAGCGTTTTGCGACTTTTTCCACGACGAATTCGATGACTTTGAGATGTTCTTCGCAGCTCAAAGTGGGGGATTCTCCGGTAGTTCCGACGGGAACGATACCTGCGACTTTTCCCTTGATTTGAAGCTCAATGATATTGCTCAATGCTTCGTAATCGACACCGCCGCTACGGTACGGTGTAACCAAAGCTGTATAAACGCCCTGCAAATTTTTCATGCCCGGTTTCTCCTGTTTTTTATAAATTCTTGTGCATGCATGCACTTTTACACTATTTTTTTCAAAATATATCCCATTATTGACAAAATACAAGCCGTAAACAAAAAATCATGGAAAAAATCTTCATCAAAATTATTCAAATCAGTTTTTTGTAATGAAAATCATTTATTTTTGCAATTCAAACTTGAAAAACTTTTTTTTGTTGCTATTATATAAAAATATATGTGTATTGTAAAAAAAAGCAAATTACCTTTTTTGCTGAAAATCAAGGATTTGTATATTTATGTCAAAATTAGTTATTGTAGAATCTCCGACAAAAGCCAAAACTATTGGCAAAATGCTCAATTCTGATTACAAAATCGTAGCCTCCATGGGACATGTGAGAGATCTCCCCGAAAGAGAGATCGGTGTCGATATCGAAAATAATTTCACTCCTCTTTATGTCGATACTCCCAAAGGCAAAGCCATTGTCAAAGAACTCAAAAATATGGCAAAGGAAGCCGATGAAATTTATCTCGCCCCCGACCCCGACCGCCAAGGAGAAGCTATCGCATGGCATCTGCAGCAGGTGCTGACCCAGAAACGCAACCCCAAACCCTTCCACCGTGTTACTTTCCACGAAATCACCCGCAGTGCGATCCGGAATGCCATGCAGAACAAAGGGGCAATCGATATCAATCTTGTAAACTCACAGCAGGCACGCCGTATCCTTGACCGTATCGTCGGTTACAAAGTAAGTCCCTTGCTCTGGCAGAAACTTCAAAGAGGTATGAGTGCAGGGCGCGTCCAGAGTGTGGCTCTGCGTCTCATTGTTGAACGTGAGCGTGAGATACAGAATTTTGTTCCTGAAGAATATTGGCTCTTTTCACTTGAATTTGAAGCTGCAAACGGCGAAAAAATCGTCTGTAAACTTTTCAAAATCAATGATGAAAACTTCAAAGTTTCAAACGAAAATGATGCAAATGCTCTCCTTGATGATATTCTCAACGGCTCTGAAAGCGAAGTGGAATCTGTCGAACGCAGTGAAAAACGCCGTTTCGCTCCGCCGCCTTTTACCACCAGTACTCTGCAGCAGTCAGCCAGCAGTTTCCTCCACATGTCGCCCAGCAATACCATGAAATATGCACAGGCTCTTTATGAAGGTATCGACATCGGCGACGGAGGTGTTTCCGGTTTGATTACTTACATGCGTACCGACTCAGTAACCATTGCCCGTGAAGCACAGATCGCATGCAGTGAGTTTATCAAAAAAACATACGGTGAAAAATTTGCCCCCGCCAAGTTCAATGTTTTCAAAAACAAGACCGAGGCACAGGAAGCTCATGAAGCTATCCGCCCCACCGATGTCAGCAATACTCCCGAAAAACTCCGTCCTTTCCTCGATGACAGTCTGTTCAAACTTTATACTCTCATCTGGCGCCGTTTTGTTGCAAGTCAGATGACTCCTGCTGTTTACAATCAGACTCGTTTGGATGTCAAAATTTTCGGCAGAAGCAATGATAAATATATTTTCCGTACCAGCGTCAGCGTTCCCAAAGATCCCGGTTTCAGTTTGATCTACACCGATGCCAAAGCAGAGGAAAATATCGAAAACAATATCAATATCGCCCAGATGCTCAACGGCTTGACTCCCGGTGAAAAACTCAAAGTATGCAACGCTGTCAAAGAACAGAAATTCACCGAACCCGCACCGCATTTCTCCGAAGCAAGTTTGATCAAAGAACTCGAAGAAAACGGTATCGGCCGTCCTTCAACTTATGCTTCCATCGTCAAAACCATTCTTCAGCGCAACTATGTCGCCAAAGATAAAGGCAAATTGATTCCCACAGAGTCAGGATTTCAGGTCAATGATTTCCTCGTCGGTCAGCTGCCTGAACTTTTTGATGTCGGCTTTACTGCAAAAATGGAAAACGAACTTGACGATATTGAAAACGGCAAACTCGAATGGACCGGTATGCTCAATGATTTTTACGGCAAATTCCTCGAATGGATGGATCATGCCAAACATCATGATGCACCCTGTGCAGAGGTTGCACAAAATGTCCTCAACCTTTTCGATGATATTGAATTTGAAGAGCCTAAAAAACTTGGCAGACGCACTTATGATGACCGCAAATTCGTTGATTCCATCCGTGAAAAAATGAAAAAAGACGGCAAAATTTCCGCCAAACAGTATCAGGCTATGCTGACCATGATGGCAAAATATGCCGACAAAATCGATCAGAATGCTGTCCCCGCAGATGTGCGTTCCGATTTTGAAGAGGCGTTGAAAGATTTCAGAGAAAAAGAAAATATCAAACTTCAGGCGGAATCCGACGGCACGATCAGCAAGTATGCTCCCGTTTTTGAGGCTTTCAGCAAGGTCGAATGGGAAGAACCTGCCGCAGGCCGCTCCGGCAGAACTTTTGACGAAAAGAAATTCTTTAAGTCGATCGAAACTCAGTCCGCCGCCGGTAAACCCCTCTCCGAAAAACAGCTCTCCGTCCTCAAGCGTATGGTGCTGAAATACCGCAAACAGTTTGAAAATGCCGCTGAAATCCTCTCCGTAATGGGATTGGAAGATGAAAATAAATCAAATTCAACTGTTGCTGAAACTGTATCTCCGCAGGAAATGATCGACGCTCTCGGTAAAGTTACGGTCTGGGCTGAACCCGTCAAAAAAGGCCGCTTCGCTTTCGATGAGAAAAGATTTTATCAATCTATCGCCCAGCAGTTCGGCAACGGCAAGGAGTTGAGCGAAAAACAGCTTAACGCTCTTAAAAAACTTTATGATAAATATACCAGAGGTGAAGTTGTCCAAGCCGAAGTTGCGGCAGTGGAAGTTGTTGACTCCGAAGAGAATAACGCAATCGCTGAACTTATCGGCAAAATGGCGCAGATAACATCATGGGAGCCGCCCGCCAAAAAAGGCCGCTTCGCTTTTGATGATCACAAATTTTTCCAGTCGCTTGAAAAACAGTTCAAAAGCAAAAAACAGTTGAGTGTCAAACAGATCGAAGCTTTGAAAAAACTGGCTGTTAAATATGAAATTCAGGAGTCTTGAGTAAATGTTGTACTTTCTTGCTGATTTTGAAAAAATTTTCGGTCCTCTGCGTCTTTTTGAATACATTACATTCAGGGCAGGGGCAGCGGCTTTTACATCATTTCTGATCGTGGCGCTGCTCGGTTCATGGACCGCACGGAAACTCCGCTCTCTCAATATGCAGGCAGCGAGCCGTTACGAAGGTATCCTACCTCCGGAAATGATTGACAGAGAAAAGGAAAAAACCCCCTGCATGGGCGGATTGCTGCTTATCGGGAGCGTGATTGTAACTTCGCTTTTGTGGATGAATCTTACAAGAATGCTCTCATGGATATTTATTTTTTCAATATTTGAATTTATGATGCTCGGTTTTTATGATGATTACAACAAGGTTTTCAACAAAAAAGGCGGCGGTATCTCAAGCGGAACAAAAATGTTTTTTCAGATAATCATTGCGGCAGTTACTGTTTTTTCTCTGCTGTATCTGCCTGAATGTAAAAAACTTATGCTGGATGTTAATGTGCCTTTCATGAAAGAACCGGTTTTGCAGGGATATATCTGGTCGGTGCCGCTGGCGATTTTGACGATTTTTGCCGCCTGCAATGCGGTGAATCTGACTGACGGCAAGGACGGACTGGCATCGGGCTGTATGATTTTCTGCATGTTGA
Organism: Victivallaceae bacterium; assembly: GCA_045635285.1. GTDB lineage: Bacteria > Verrucomicrobiota > Lentisphaeria > Victivallales > Victivallaceae > RGIG5270. Next base: position 2,541 of record JAZRBX010000095.1, on the reverse strand, counting down.
CGTATTCTGCACTTGCCTATATTATGGGGCATAAACTTTTTGCTGAATATCTGAATTTTTCTGTAATTCCCGGTGTCGGAGAGGCGATGGTTTTCGGAATGGCGATTATCGGAGCATGTGTCGGATTTTTGTGGCACAACTGTAATCCTGCTTCGATGTTCATGGGGGATACCGGCAGTCTTGCGCTCGGCGGAGCATTGGGGATTTTTGCAGTTGTTCTGCGGCAGGAGTTACTGTTATTGATTGCCGGAGGTATTTTTGTCATGGAGGCAGGTTCTGCTCTGCTTCAGATATGCAGCCGCAGATTTTTCAATCGCAAAATTTTTCTCTGCACTCCGATCCATCACCATTTTGAACAAAAGGGCTGGAAAGAAAATCAGATCGTAGTCAGATTCTGGATTCTGTCTGCTATTTTTGCATTGCTGGCAATGGCAACCTTGAAGCTCCGTTGAATTTTCTGCAAGGAAAAAAAGTATGATAACAAGAATAATCAAAAAGTACGATTTTTCTGCCGTTGCAAATAAAAGTGCAGTCAAGGTTGATAAATCTTTTGTAATTATTTTCAAAGCAGTTCCGAATGAACTTGAAGGGGTGCTTTTGGCTTTCAAACGCGGTTTTTCCGTTTCGGTTCGGGATGCTGCTGATGAGCTCGATGATAATTCTTTGAATTACCGTCCTTACGCGGATGCTGACGGCAGCTGTCGTATTATTGAGGCTGTTTTTGAAACGGATCATGAAAACAGTATTTACAAAATTTCTTTTCCTCTGTGCCTGGCAGGTGATTGTGATGTTGAGCATGAATTTGCCATAGTTTACAACGGGGTCCGGGCTGAATTGGTCTGCAACGGCAAAGTTATGGACAGAGAGTTTCCCGAAGGCGGATTTTCAGGAGAAATGCCTTGTGAAACGGCTTCAAATAAGGTAAAATCTTTTGTGCTTTCGGATGACCTTTCGCAAATAAAAAGCTTCAAACAGGAAATCAAAGAAGATTGTGCCATTGAATTTTATACTCCCGAAGGTTTCAATTCGTGGTTTGGTGATGCGGTAATTTATTATTATAAAGGCATGTTCCACATTTTTTATCTTTTCGACCGCAAACATCATCACAGCAGATACGGCAAGGGAATGCATGAATTCTGGCATATTACCAGCACTGATTTTAAAAATTGGACGGATCACGGACCGATTTTTGAAATTGAAGATCAGTATTTGAGTGTCGGAACAGGCAATGTATTTATTTACAATGACAAACTTCATTTGTCTTTCGGACTGCATACGGAGCGTGTCGCTCCTGATGAGAACTTGCGTGCAACTTCGATTTTCCGTGAAAATGTGGCAAAACTAGGTCATACAGGTTCATTCAAATACAGTGAAACAGGTGATAAACTTCCGTCCGGTGCAAGTTATGTTTATACTGAAAACGGAATTGATTTTGTAAAAAGTGATACTTTGATGCACTTTATTACCAATCCGTCGATTTTTGTGCAGGATGACGGCACTCTGCGTCTGATTCAGGTCGGCACTTGGGAGTCGGATCATCTCGGAGATTGGAAGCTGGTCGATGAAAGTTTCCCCGTCGGCTGGGAAAAATCTTTCGCCCATAATTGTCTGGATTGTCCGGCGATTTTCCAAATCGGCAAATGGGAGTATATGATGCTCGGTTTTACCGGAATGTGGGGACGGAAACTTGACAGTGGATCTGAATATATTGATTTTGTCGAAAAAGGTTGGGATTTGTATGACGGTACCAATGTTCCGATGTATGCTGAATTGCCTGACGGCAGAATTATTGAAGGCGGCTGGATACGCTGCCGCGGTTGGGGCGGAAATTTGCTGCTGCGTGAAATTGTAAGTCTGGGGGACGGACGCATCGGTAAAAAGTTTTTTGAAGAGTCTCTTCCGGAATTTGAAAATAAAACGCAATTCAGCGGCACTTGTGAAATACCGCAGGATAAAGATTGTATGATCGAATTCAATTTAAACGGCAATGAGGAAATCTTTAAAATTGTTTTTGAGGGAGATGGCAAAGAGTTTGAGTTTTCTCTCGATTGCCGCAAAGGTTATGCCGAATGGACGGAAGTCGGCAAAAAAGTTATGTGTTTCCGTGAAAACGCATTGGCTCACCCGGAATACAAGACATTGCATGATTTCAAAGATGTGCATTTCCACGGACGGGATTATGCAATAGAAAACATTGCCGGAACTGATAAGCCTTTTTCAATCAGACTTTATCTCTATCACAATCGGAAATGGAAAGCAGTTCTCGCTGATGCGGAAATTGCCGGATGCCGCACAATGGCGACCAATCGCAACGATATTGAAGTTAGCCGTATAAAAACAACTCCCGCAGTAAAATCCTTTATCTCTTTTACAAAAAGTTCCGATTCAATTATGTAAAAATAAGGAAATTTCCGGAAATTTGAGATAAAAAAATAATGATTGCAGAGGATTTTGCAGTATAATTTTCTAAAAAACAGTCTGTATTCAGTGCGGAACTTATTTTTTTTGATTTTTCACGCGGTAGTGGGAAGGGGGAACGCC
>JAZRBX010000094.1:0-6560 GCA_045635285.1 Victivallaceae bacterium | reverse complement strand
AGCAGAACACCTACGATCATACCGGAAAATCCTGCAATCAGATTCAAAAAGAAAAGTCTGACTCCGCTGAATGCCCCGATAACTTCAGTAGGAACAACATCGTAGTGGATAAGCGGAATCGCATTTGCTTCCATATTCTGCATGATGTACCAGAATAAATAACATGCCACAAAGAACCATGGAGCAGGGGATATGACAACTCCGAGCAGACCTGCAACCAAAATGATTTCAATAATGGGAATAAGTTTGCCTGCACCGAACTTGTCAGAACAAAATCCGATGATACCTGTTGCAACCAAGCCGCCGAAAGACATGATAAAGGTGGTAATACCTGCATATTCAACACCCAGACCGAGATATTTCATACCGATAATCATCGCATAAGATAATCCTGCACCGTCGCCGAAGCCGCGAAGAATATTGGCGGGCATGAGGATGCGGAATTCTTTCATTTTGACTACATTTTTGAAGTTGGCAAGCGGAGAAACGCTTTTCGGAACGACTTTGTCTTTCAAATCGGGAAGTTCTTTGATGAAAAGAATCAAAGTCGCAGCAGTAATAGTAAGCGAACCTGCAATCGCAAATGCTACTGCAAAATTGTAAGGATAAGGCAGCGTTTTCAGCATATATGTTGAAAGTGCGCTGATACCCATGCCGATACCACCGCCAAGTATGCCGATAATGGAAATGTATCTGCCGCGGATATTGTTGCGTATCGCACGCATGAAAAGTGTGGCAATGACAGACGCATTGATCGCAGCGAAAAAGCCGCTGAACACAGAAGCGATCATGAGGATATAAAATGCAACGTCCGGGCGGCGTACAAAATCAGGACCTATGGAAATAAAAAGTTCAGCAAGCAATGTTGTCATGCCGCCGATAGAAAGAATCGCCACCGCTTTGGCTCGATTGGTGATCTTGTCGGCAATGAATGATGAGCAGAACATCATAATAACATTGACGATCCAGCCGGGAATGCCCATAAGACCGATTTGGGTCGTGGAAAAACCGATATTTACTTTGAATGCCTGATTCATTGAGCCGGTATAAAGCGGCAGAGCTGAATGGCTGGAGATATCTCTTGCTCCGTAGATTTTAATATTTCTCTGCTCGTTTTTGTCGGTGGTCAATTTGTCAAGTAAACTCATGTGTTTTTTCCTTTTCCTGTATTTTATTTTCCTGATATATTATTATTGAATTTCTGTAATTTTGATCTGTTTGAAAAACAAAAAATGTGTAATTTTGATTACTATATACCTGAAAATATAAAATGCAAAAAAAATACCCGGCAGAAATAGTATTTTTTTATGATTTTTTGTGCTTAAATTTAAGCTTTTTTGCCGATGATGCGGACGCTGTTGTAATAGAACGCTCCGGCAACGAGTTTCAGAAATGCACATACTCCGAAAACCAGCAGCGGCGAATAGTGATCAAGCGAAATACCCGCGATCATACCTGAAAAACCGGCAATCAGATTCAAAAAGAAAAGCCTGACTCCGCTGAATGCTCCGATAACTTCGGTCGGAACAACATCAAAGTGGATGAGCGGAATTGCATTTGCTTCCATATTCTGCATGATGTACCAGAATAAATAACATGACACAAAGAACCACGGAGCAGGAGAAACAACCATGCCGAGCAAGCCTGTGATCAGAATAACTTCGATGATCGGAACAAGTTTTCCCGCACCGAATCTATCCGAACAAAATCCGATGATGCCGGTTGAAATAAGTCCGCCGAGTGCCATGATAAAGGTGGTAATACCGGCATATTCAACGCCGAGGTCGAGATATTTAAGCCCGATGACCATAGCGTATGAATAACCTGCACCGTCGCCGAAGCCGCGGAGAATATTGGCGGGCATGAGGATGCGGAATTCTTTCATTTTGACTACATTTTTGAAGTTGGCAAGCGGAGAAACGCTTTTCGGAATGACTTTTTCTTTTAAGTCAGGAAGCTCTTTGATGCAGAGAAACATGATCGATCCGGTAAGGACAAGAGTACTTGCAATAGCAAAAGAAACCGCAAAATTGTAGGGATAAGGCAACGCTTTCAGCATGTAAGTCGAAAGCGCACTCACTCCCATACCGACAACACCGCCGAGAACACCGCAAATAGCAATGTATCTGCCGCGGATGTTATTGCGGATAGCACGCATGAAAAGCGTGGAAACAATAGAGGCGTTGATCGCTGAAAAAAAACAGCTGATCATTGACGCAATCATGATGATGTAGAATGCAATATTGCTCTGTCTGATAAAATCAGGACCGATAGAGATAAAAAATTCAGAAAGCAATGTCGCCATACTGCCGACGGAGAGAATTGCCACCGCTTTGGCACGGTTGGTTATTTTATCTGCGAAAAATGATGACGAGAACATCATTATCAGATTTATGATCCATCCGGGAGTGCCGATGAATCCCAGCTGGGTGGTCGAGAAGCCGAGACTGACACGGAATGCCTGATTGAGAGAACCGGTATAAAGAGGCAGGGCGGTAAGACACAGCATGTCTCTTGTTCCGTATATTTTTATATTTTTCTGCTCAAATTTATCTTTTGTCAATTTATCAAGCAAAGCCATTTTTTTCCTTTCATATGTAAAAATACAAAAACAGTAATAAACTTGAATATAACACTCTAAAATAAAAATGCAAAAAAATATCGGACAAAAACAGTGTTGTTTTTATAATTTTTTTTGCTTAAATTTAAGCTTTTTTGTCGATAATACGGACGCTGTTGTAGAAGAGTGCTCCTGCGATAAGTTTCAGAAAGGCACAAATTGCAAATACTAATATCACGCTTATATAGTCAAGTCCGATTCCGACAATAAGACTGGAAATGCCTGCTGTAAGATTGAGCAACAGCAATCTTACGCCGCTGAATGCGCCTATAACTTCCGCAGGAACAACATCGTAATGCACCAACGGAATCGCATTCGCTTCCATTTGGTAGGTAACATACCAGATAAGATAGCAGACAAAAAAGACGATCGGCTGAGCTGCAAAACTCATGCCCATTAACGCACAAACCAGAATTCCGATGATAAACGGCAGAAGTTTGCCTGCTCCGAATTTGTCGGCACAAAAACCGGTTATTCCGGTTGCAAGCAGACTGCCGAATGCCAGAATCGTTGCCGCCATGCCGAGATATTCAGAACTTAACCCCAGCTGACGCATGCCGACTACAACAGCAAAAGCTCCGGCACCGTCGCCTATACCGCGGAGGATATTTGCCGGCATGAGAATACGGAATTCTTTCATTTTTACAACATTTTTGAAGTTGGCAAGCGGAGAAACGCTTTTCGGAATAACTTTTTCCTGCATATCGGGCAGTTCTTTGATGATTGAAAGAAAAATTGCCGAAGCTGTTACCAAAAGTAAACCGATTATGAAAATACAGGCGAAATTGTAGGGATACGGGAGCGTTTTCAGCAGAAAAGTTGAGAAAATACCGCCGAGTATGCCGATAATGCCGCTGATAATACCGCAAATAGCAGTGTATCTACCGCGGATGTTATTATGTATGGCACGCATGTAAACAGTATAGGACAATATCCCGTAAATCGGGGAACAAAGGGCGGTTAGGATATAGCTTACCATCATGATGTAAAATGCAACAGTGGTATTTTGTAGCAGACTTCCGCCGAGTGTTATAAAAACTGCACCTATTGTTGGAATTGCAGTGAACAGATAAAATAATCCAAAAACTTTTGCTTTGTTGGTAACTTTGTCAACGAAAAATGAAGCACAGAATGTCATTACCAGATTGATTATCCAGCCGGGAGTGCCGACGAAAGCTATCTGCGAATTGGAGAAATTGAGTTTCAGCATTAAGCCTTGCAGCAGAGTGGCGCTGTTGATAGAAGCATTTGCCTGCTGAAGGATTTGACCTGAACCCATTATTTTCAGGTTTCTCTGTTCATTTTTGTCCGTAGTAAGTTTATCGAGGAGATTCATTTCAGTTTTTCTTTCTTTTGACTCTTATTGAATATCAATGCTCCGGCAAGAGCGGTGAACGGTGCGACAAGTATCAGACCGAAACTGCCGACCAGAGTTTTTACCGTTTCCGAAGCCACATAAGGATTGTTTATAAAATCAACAGGATTTGTACCCTGCGCCATAAAAACCATCATCAAAGTGATATATCCGCCCGAATATGCCAGAAGCAATGTCGTCGTCATTGTGCCTACCACACTGCGCCCGATACGGATGCCGGAGCGGAAAAGTTCTTGTGGCGGAAGTTCTTTGTTGCGGAGGTGAATTTCTTCGATACCGCTTGCTACATCCATGGCAAGATCCATGACCGCTCCTGATGATGACAGGAATATAGCACCGATGAAAATGTCTGAAAGATTCAGAAATTCATAACCTGAATGCAGTAATGTTTGAGAGTAAGGCATTACAGCACCATTGATTTTGAAAAGTACGGTGAATATCCAGCCGGTTACTGCCGAGGCGAAAACTCCGAGTAACGCTCCCGATAATGCGGCAAAACCTTTACGGGTCAAACCTGCCACCAGCAGGATTATAACAACAGAAAGAATAACTGTTGCTCCCAATGATAGAAAAATCGCATTGAATCCTTTTAATGCAAGCGGTATGACCAGCTGCCAGATAACCAGACAACTGAAAACAAAAGAGAGCAATGCACTGAATCCTGTGTATCCTCCGAAAATCAGCAGCAGCAATGCAAAAAGACCGAAAAGCAGTAAAGTATAATCTATTCTGTAATGATCCTGTGCATTTATCGTATCCGTTGCATGATCGGCGTTGTGCATGATCCCGACCAGAGCGGTATCTCCTGCTTTGAATAATTTATCCAGTTCCATTTGAGTGCGTAACTCATTGGAGGCACGGAATTTCTGACCTTTGTACTTTCCTGTGAGGATTTCGACTTCGAGGTGTTGAGAACCGCGGAGCAGCAGTCCCTGTTCGATAAGTTCGCTGTTATTGACGGAGAGGACTTTGGCTTTTTCTTTGGTGCCGGATTCAGGATTGTGTTCAGGTTTGAGGTCGACAAAAAACAGAGCTGCAGATGCAGCAAGCAGGATGAGACACATGATCCCATCCCGCTTTGAGGGTATGAATTTTTTCAGAAAACTTATCATCTTGAAACGACAGATTTCAACTTTTTGGCAATATCAGTATTGTCGATGAAGTTACTGAAAAGTTCGGCGTTGACTCCGTAAGCGGTAGTCAGAACCGGCAATGCCGTATGACCGCCTGTGGTCCATGAAAGATCACATTTGGAGTTGAAAATACGGATCGCTTCGATAGAGAGAGCGTGTGAGCTTTTCGGGTATTTGCCGCCGGGGAATTTGCGTTCAAAAGCGTCTTTGAGTTTGGCAACTTCTGCATCGGTGAGGAGCAGACCTTTTTCTGCATCGGGGGCGCTGGGGAAAGTCAGATTGAGATATTTTTTGAGGATGGGTTTGATGTCATCAAAAACGACGACATCCTTATCTTTTGCAAGTTTTCTTAAATATGCATGAAGGTTGTCGATTGAACATTTCTGGAATGCGAGATTTTCGATTTTTGATTTGTAGCCAGTACCTGCGAAACCGAGAGTCATACCTCCTGTTTCGTGGTCGCCGGTAATGACAATGAGGGTTTCCTCCGGATGTTTGATGGCAAATTCGTAAGCGGCTTTGACGGCGTTATCAAAATCAATGACTTCACGCATATTTGTAGCGGCGTCGTTTGAGTGTCCGACCCAGTCGATTTTGCCGCCTTCTGCCATGATGAAGAAACCTTTTTCGTTATCAAGGAAACTTATTGCGTGTCTGACCATATCTTCCAGACGGAGATATTTGCCGTCGGCGTTGTCGATAGCGTAAGGAAGAGAACCGGAATCGGAAGTGTGCAGGATTTTTTTTGTATTTTCGTCAAAAGAGGGGAGTTTTTTGTCATCAATGCTTACAGCGTAGCCTGCTTTGCGGGCAAGGTCATAAATATCTCCCTGATAGCTCGGATTTTTTGTGTCGTTATGAGCCGTGATTCTGCCGCCTGCAAAATAGTCGAAGTTTGAAGCAACAAGATCAAGACCGAGTTCATATCCCTGGCTGCGGCTCGGACGGTGTCCGTAGAAAGTGGCGGGAGTTGCATTGTTGATAGGTACGGAGGAGATGATACCGACTTTTCTGCCTGCATTTTGGGCGACATGAGCGATGGAATAAACATTTCTCTTCAAGGTTGCATCCATACCGATAGTGCCGTTTTTGGTTTTTTCACCGCATGCGATGGCTGTACCGCTGGCGGCGGAGTCGGTTATGTAGGCATTTGCGGAACCGGTGGTGGTAATTGCCTGTTGGGGCATTGAGTTGATAAAAAGTTTTTGACCGGAAGTTTTCAAACTGAATTCTTCGGCAGCCATACGCTGGGGGACAGACATGCCGTCGCCGATGAAGAGGAATACATATTTAACAGGCTTGATTGTAAATGCTTCGGCAGCAACGGTTGTATTTTCTGTTTTTGATGCCATGCCGAACATTTGCAGAAGAGCGAGAGTGAATATGGTAACGAGAGAAGTTTTTAGTAATTTTTTCATAGTTGTATTCCTTT
>JAZRBX010000093.1:0-3848 GCA_045635285.1 Victivallaceae bacterium | reverse complement strand
GCCTTTGATTGTTTTTTTTGCGGGGGCTTCTTTGATTTCAAAATCGTTGAAGTCATTTTTTATGACGACTGTATTTTTTCCGACGGGCATTTTGCCGCCGGCTTCCACGTTAACACACAAACTGTTGGGATCAAAAATATTCAATTCCTGCATAATAAGTTTTGCCATTTCCAGATGTCCGCGTGCACCCGGGTGAATGGTTTCACCGAGATAGAAGTGCAGAGTTTCGGGATCTGCGGCATTATTTTTCCAGTATTCTTCATGATCGATCAGAATCAGATCATATTTGGCGGCAGTATCACGAATGACTTTGTTATAAGCACCGATATTGTTGTAGCGTGTGATATAATCTTTGTACTTTTCGCTGTATTCGATAGTGTTGTAAGTTTGCAGAACGACAATAGCTCCGTCCCCCATAAGTTTCTGAACAAGTTCGTCCAAACGGGCGGTAAAGCCTGCAAGATCATTGTTGGCGGCGGCATCGTTCATCCCGATAAGAAGAAATACGACCTGCGGCTGAAAACGCTTGACCATCCAATTGTAATAATCGGGAGCAAGCAATTCTCTGGTGGTGTAGCCGCTTGAACCGGAATTGATCACCATATCTTTTTTTATCAGATATTCACTGCGTATTCTTTCGTGGAAAATTTCCTGAAAACTGCGCCAGCCGTAAGTGTGTCTGCCGCCGTGAGTGATTGAATCTCCGTAAAAAACCCATGTCCACGGAGTTTTGCCTTTGCTTTTGATATGTTCGGCAATTTTCTGTAAATCGGCGTCTTTTTTTGCTCCTGCGTGAAGCAATGCGGCTGCGGTAAAAGCCAAAAGTAATAAAATCTTTTTCATTTGTCTATCCTTTGTTTTAGAAGTTCAAGGTGTAAATATCTGCATTTTTCAACTTCAATTCAACCTGAAATTCTCCCTGCGGCAGTTTTTCAAATATCTGCCATTTTGTGTTATCGCCGAAGTCGAAGCGTTTACTGTAATTGTCAATGACTTTACCATCGGCATCCAGCAGGGAAACTTCGATATAACCGCCGTCATGAATGACGGCATTCATTGCCAGATTGTTATTGGCGGAAACAGGTTTGGTCAGCATGCGGGCATCCTGCTCTTTGGCGGAGGCGAAGAAAAATCCGTCGTAGCGGTACTCCATAATACCGACACTGCTTCTGGCGTTGCGTGTATGTTCAGCAAGTTTTTCCCATGAGTTGTTGAAATATTCTTTGAAGAAGGGCCATTTCTCCAATTTGCGTACGCCGTAACGGTTTTTCATGTAAGTTCCGGTCATGTGATCGACATTGTTTACACTGCCGTGAACGATCTCACTCTGAAAATGATAGTGGTCGTTGATCCAGAACATCATCTGATAAGTTTTGCCGTTGTGTTCCAATGCGGAATCAGACAAATAGCCGCCGCAATGGTTCCAGCTGCCGAAAGGACCGGGCGGCAGGAATTGGGGTTCTCTCTGGAATCTTGTCCAGCGGAAGCCGTCCCATGAGTAGATGATTTCCCAGCTTATCTGTTGATAATATGCACTGTAACGGCAGAGAATGGCAATACGCAAACCTGCACCGTGGGGCAAACGGATATCTTTGCCGCCGTAATGTTGATCTGCCATGGGTTTGCTTTTGTCCGGCGGTGCGGCGAAATTCTGTTCCCAGTTGATACCATCGGTGGTACGCCAGATGCCGACGATACGGGCGCGGTCGGTCAGGTTGTCATATTCTGCACGGTACGGCATATAACGTGCAAGATGTCTGCCGAAGCCGAAATAGAGAGTTTTGCCGTCATCGGAGAGCCATTGACCGAAGTGGAGGTCGCTGCCGGAGTTGGGGAGTTCGAGGTTGCCTCTGACCAGGAATCCTGAAACCAGGGAATTTTTGCCGACGATCAGGGCTTCTCCGGGGGATTTGTACCAAACGGTCCAGACGTGAGCAGGGGACGGACGCATTACGGTCCAATCATAATCATTGTAGCCCAAAGTTCCGGGAGCGGACGGGCTGATAAATTCGCATTGGAGCTGATTGAGTTTGACGGGGCCGTCTTTTTCGGGATCATAGAAACGGTATTTGACTTTGCCGTCAGGGCCTCTTTTTTTGTGCCAGTCGGGTTTTGCAGCGGCGGGGATATCGCCTGCGAGGATGTTGGCTTTTGAAGCAAAAACTGCACTGCCTTCTTTGATTTGCCAGTTTGAAAGGTCATCGAAACTGCCGACTGCGTGGTATTTCTTTTCGGAAGAGTGCTGCCACAAACGGTTCATTGTTTTGAAATTGATAACGATGTTGCCGTTTTGGTCTATTCCCATATCGGTACCGAGATTGATCCATGCGTCGTTGTCGGGAGTTCCGTATTTGACCACATGGGGAGTTGCAGTACCGGTTGTAAAGCGGATGTTTCGGCAGTCATCGAGGAAGAAGTTGTCGGGGAAATAAATTTTTTCACCGGTCATTTCTCTGCGGGGGACTGCGGTTGTTTCGGGGCTTGTGCAATGGCGGAGTAAGCGGACGATTTTGCCGCCGATACGCATAGAATCATCGGTAATGGAAGTCAGATATTCGCCGTTGGGGACACTGTCAAGTTCGATATTGTAATCGCTTGTGCCGACCGGGATGATATGTTTGAATGAGCGGAAGTGTTTATTTTTCAGGCGTTCATGCATTATGATATTGACCGGAAGCGGCTTTGAAGTATGATTGACAAATGTCAGTTTGGCGATATTGCAGCCTTCGTACTGGCGGTCATATACGGGAAGATCGTATTCGGCGTCAATTTTTTTGCTCCATTCACGGTCAAGTTCGACCTGTGGAGTTCTGATGGGAGAAAAAATACCGAGGGAGGACAGAACTGCGTTGTTGAAATTTTTGAATTGGAATGACAGTTTAACTATTTGGTCAAGTTCACGGAATTCGAGCAGGCCGCTTCGGGGGTCGATCGGCATATCAGTTCCGCCGACGCTCCAATGTCCGCCGGCATTGAGAGCTTTTATGGTAACTTTGCCGGGGAGTTTTTCTCCTGAGAAAAGGATTGCATTGATTGTTGCGGCAGGGGAGATTTCCAGATCAACTGTTTTTTCTGAAACGGTGTAAGGTTCTCTGCCTTTCAGCATATTATCAAAAGATTTATTCTGACTGCTTGCGTATGAGATGAAATTATCACGGCCGGACATGCTGATTTGTTCGTTGTAGTACATTTTGACATCATCGACAAAAGCGAATGATTTTTTCGGCAGGATGTTCACGAAACGCACTTCTGAAACGGTATCTTGTTTATGCAGGGGATGACGTGCAGTTCCTTTGAAAAATCTGCCGTCGGGGAATGTTGTATCGACGGTGTAATATGCCTGATTGACATCGACATTGACCTTGATTTTCACCCATTGCTGCGAGGGGATGACAGGCATTTCGTTGTTGCACCGTTCCCAGCCCATAAGGACATTGTAACCTTGAACTGTACCGAGGATGAGTACGCCGCCGATGATGTCGCCGTTTTGGTTTGCCATATGCATAACTGTACCGGAGGCGGGATTTGTCAGGACGCTGAATTCAATGGTGTAATCGCGTTTGGCAGGGATTTCTGCAAAAGGACGCAAAGCGAAATAACCGTTTTTGCCGTCGCGCATAACTTTGAGAGCGTTGGGTTTGCTTGCAGAAGGTTCTGAAACAATGAAGTAATTGTTTAAATCGGCATTAAGCACCCATTTCCCCCTCGGCAGGACGCCGCCTCCGGGAGTGAGTGCGCCGACGGAGAAGTCTTTATCAAAATTCTGGTCGAGGACAACGCCGTTTTCAACTTTCGGGGCGGCTTTTTTGCCGAGGTCGACAAGTTCAATATCATCAATGAGATAACTG
>JAZRBX010000092.1:0-2772 GCA_045635285.1 Victivallaceae bacterium | reverse complement strand
TCTGCTTATGCTCAAAGGCATAGCACTTTCGGTTATAGTTAAGGCAAAATTGCCTACAAAAAGAGTTGAGCCGAAATCTTGCCATATAGGAGGGTGCAAAAATTCCTTTTCTCCTCAAAAGCAGTGCTCAACAGCACTTTTTTAATATATCACTTCAAACCGCAAAAACAAATGGCAATGCTGATTTCTGCTATATATTCCCAAAGTGCCAGTCTGACACTTTGAAATGTCACTTTGAACGCCGACAAACGCCCAGAAACGGCTTTCTGTTCCGAGTTTTGCTGAAATCGGGACACGCTTTGCCCTGCGGCTGACCTTCGCCACCTGGTGCGATATAAAGGCGATTGTCGGGGAATTACGCTGCTTGCTTTACCCGCCGATAGCCGTGAAGCAGACCGCCGAGGAATGAAATCTCTTGTATCTCGCCGTCTGCATCCTGACGGTATGGCAAAACCATATTGCCGCTGAGCCCAGCGTGGGGGCGGTAGTGATTCCAGTATTCCAAGTATTCTTTGACGGCAAGCCGCAATTGCCGTTCATTGGTAAAGATGATCTTGTCAAGGCACTCTGTCTTTATTGCCCGGATAAAGTTTTCCATCCGGGAGTTCATCATAGGAGTAAATGGCGGCAATTTCTTTATTTCTATTCCAATGGACTCAAAAATCATATCAAAGCGTTTATTGAACACTGGATCTCGGTCATGAATCAAATAGCGTTTGCCCAGCAGGAAGCCGTCCCACATATCGCACATATTTCTTGCGATTTGCGTTGTCCAGTTGCTGTCAGGATCATGCGCAATACCTCCGCACCGCACCTCTCTCGTGCCGATATCCATAAAAAATAAGAGATGCCGCCTTTCAAGACCATACTCGGTAGCCATTTCAACATGGGCAAAGTCTGTCGCTGCCGTTACATACTGCTGCGTTTCAATAAACTGAAGCCAATCCCCACGCCGTCTGCGTTCGGGATCTGGAACAATGCCGTGAGCGTCAAGGACATTGCGGACGGTTGTTGCAGAAACATCGTACCCAAGGTATTTCATTACTCCGGCGATACGGTCATAGCCCCAAGTGGGATTACTGTTTGTCAGCCGGAGGATTTCAGCAACGATTTCCTCACTGACAGGTTTGCGTCCGCGCTTTTTCTGATTTTCGCCGGTACTGTTGTATTTATTGGAAATAAGCTCGGAGTACCATTTCATAATCGTTGACGGAGCAAAAGTGTTTTCAATCTGCCCCAATAGAAATTCATTGAGCTTTTTGCCTCGGTGAGCCAGCCGCTTTTTCTGCTCTATTGAAAGCTCCGGTTGGCGGCTTCCGGTCTTTTCTTCAAGGATTTCCCCCTGAATATCGATAAACTCCATCAGATAATCAATCTGATCCTGCATCGTTTTTATGATCTGACGGTTGTCTCCGTTCACATCTTTGATTACGGAACGCAACCGTTTGAAAGTATCGGTTTGTTTTCTCATAATTATTCATAACGTCACAACCCCTTCCATGCTTTCGTTGAGATTGTGCGTTCAAGCCTTTCCTGTTCTTCTTTCGGGACCTTCGAAAAGAAATTCAGTCCAGTTACTTTTTCAACTTCATCAACCGTCACGGCAAAAGTCGCCAATGGCTCATCGCTTCCTTCGTTGGGAAGAATGAAACCTATCATTTTTCGAGGTGGTGTAAGGTCAAATATTACCTTGTAATAGTGTGTTGGAACAGTAACTTTGTTTGCTCCGATAGTTGCTGCCTTTTTCTTTGGCAGTATCGGTCCTGTCACAACAACGATTTTCCGTTCCGTGATAGCAAAGTACCTCACCAATGCTTCTAAATCCTTCCATATTCCCCGATTAAAGGCTGGTTTCTGCGGACTCATGTTGCTCATGAAGAAGCTGTCGGCCATTGTTTGCCCAGAAAAGGCCATGTCAGCCGCAGGAGCTAGATGTCCGCGATCGTAACCCGACCGGCGGTAATCCCCCGTTGTCGCGCTTCCTGTGGGGATTTCCGGATCACTGCGGAATTTGTTTGTTCGCTTTGCAGCCTTTGTGGTAGCCTCCGCTTTAGTCATTATGTAAATGACCCATGCCGGTTGTTCGTGGTATTCAATGTAACCGAGGGCATAGCCGGGGCGGTCTATGATGGTATCGGCTTTGCCGGGGACGCCGAATGAGAGGTTGTCATATTGATGTTCTCGCTCGCCAGCCCAGCAGAAACAGGAAAAAATAAAACAGAGGGCAAGTATGAGTTTGAATAAAGGTTTTGATTTATATTTTACCATCCGGCTGGCTTTCCTCATCTGTTTGTGAGACGAGGAATTATGGCAAAAAAGAACGGCCTCGACTCATTGCTTTCAGTGAGGTCCGCCAAGACCCGTAGCATCCACAAAGAGCCGGGCCGTAAAAAATACGGCTCGGTTCCCAGATGCTACTATTTCTTGAAGATTTGGCGGTTTCACTGAAAAAGTATTATATAACGCCGCCCTGTCAGGCGACTATGTCATTGTCAAAAAACGTTATTATGTGTTTTTACACCTCTAAAGTTTATTCCATAACAGCTCGTTGTAATGTACACCCAAAAGGTGATTTTTTCAAGTTGCGGATAAACATGGTTTATGATTTTATTGCAAATCACAGCCCTGTTTTTTGCCATATACGATATTTTGCGTCATTAGGAGCAACCAACAACCAATTGTAATAAATTATCACAGCAACATCGGTCAAATCCATTTTTTGTCGCAAAAATTGCGGCGTAATACCGTCAATATTGAAAGCATCGTCAGCAA
>JAZRBX010000091.1:0-3924 GCA_045635285.1 Victivallaceae bacterium | reverse complement strand
GGAGTTCATCGACTATGGAATCTTCTTTTGAAGTCCGTGCGGAAGCGGGAGATTTCTCTGTATTTTCAGGAAGATCGGTTATTTCATTCTGAGTGAGAGCGACTGCTTCGGCAGGGACTTCAAGTTTTTCAGTTTCAGCGGCAGCAGCCGGAGGAGTTTTCTCTGTATTTTCGGGAGCAGCGGCTTGTTCTGTTTCTTTGGCAGATATTGTTTTGTAAGGTTCAAGGAGGTTTGCTTTGACATCGGAATCGGCAAGTTCAGAGCCGGAAACTGCTTTGAAATTTGCGAGATTTTTGCGGGCGCTGCCGATGACAATGAGTTTCATGTCAGGTTTGGATTTGATGTTCCATACCATAGTGAACTGGAATTCGCCTTTTGCGGCGGCGAGAGATTTGTCAAGTTCAAATTTGCTGAAAAAGATTTCAGGTTCACGGAAGCGGATCTCATTGTAATCTTCGACGCTCAAAGTGCCGAAAAGATGACCGATTATGTAGGCTTTGGCATGTTTGACAGCTTCAATGCGGTTGGTGTCGGCGGCTTGGAACTTGCGGATGAAAATTCTTTCGGGGGAGTAATCACGCATGGTTGAAGAGCATGCCCCCCAAACGGAGTAGAAATTTTCATTGCCGGGAACGTGCCAGACGATTTGTATTTGCTTCATATCTCCGGTGATAGTCGAAGCAGTGAGAGAATCGGTATCGCCGATGATGTCGCTGTGGAGGATCACGGGTTTATTGTAACGGATGTATGAACTTTCTTCATAAGTCAGCTGCGGATGTTTTTTCAGCAAATATGCACGAGCTTTCTGAACCGCTTGATCCTGATAATATTCAGGGGTGCGGCAGCCGAATGAAGCAAGAGCAGTTACGACGGCAAGCAAGAGTATTTTTTTCATAATTGTCCTTTATAAGATATATATTAACGATATTCATTTCATATACGATACTGCTTTTTATGATTTATTCAAGTTAAGAATTTGATTTTTTTGTGAAAACGGTTATATTTCTTATAAGATACACAAAGGAGTCAAAATGAAGATCGCAATTTTCGGCGGAACTTTCGATCCGGTACATGCCGGTCATGCCGCAATCGTCAAGGCAATTCTTAACGGCAGATATTCCGACAAAGTGGTGGTTCTGCCTGCTTGGGAACCGCCGCATAAAAAAAGTCAGAAAAGTGCATACAGCCACCGTCTGGCAATGACGCAGCTTGCTTTTGAAGGAATGGCAAATGTAGAAGTCTCCGATCTTGAATCAAAGTGGCGTTTTGAACCGTCGTACAGCGTCAGGGTTTTGAGTGCATTTCAGGAGTTGTATCCGTCGGATACGATCCAGATGGTCATCGGCGGCGACAGTTTGAAAAAATTTGCTTTCTGGTACAAGCCGCAGGAACTGGCGGAAAAGTTTGATTTTCTCATCTATCCGCGTAACGGTGAATCGTGCGATTTTGACTCTCTCGGAAAAGTTATCGGCGAAAAATATGCCGAAAAAATGCGTTCCGGAGTCATAAATGCACCTTTTTATGAAATATCTTCAACAATTTTGAGAAAAAAACTGGCAAATTGCGAAAACACCGCTAACTTTATATCAGAAAAAGTTTTGAATTACATAAAAGAAAAAAATTTGTATTGAGGAAAATATGACTGAAGAAATCAAAAAAAATGTAACTTCCGCCGAACTCGCAGAATTCTGCCGCAAAGAAGCAGAGGAAAAACTTGCAGAAAATATCATCATGCTGGAAGTTTCCGACCGCACCACTACCGCAGATTATTTCATCCTCTGCACTGCAAACTCCATGCCGCATATCAGCGCAGTTGTCAATAATATCGAACGCCGTGTCCGTGAACAGTTTGCGATCCGTCCTTTGCGTACAAACGGCGACGCATGGAGCAGCTGGATATTGATCGACTTCGGCAGTGTTATCATTCATGTAATGACCGAAGAATGCCGCAGTCACTACGATTTGGAAAAACTCTGGAACGATATGCCCTCTCTGGATGATCTTGATGAGGCGGCAATGAAAGCAAAACTTAAAGGATAAACTTTTTGTGAATTCAGAATTACGGTACGAAAAAGAGATAAAACTTGACGAGGAAAGAATCGCCAATTATTACGATACTTTGCCGTTTTTCCTGGATCTGCCGGGGGAAAATGAGGCAATTCGTGACCGTATGCGGAAAATGTCAAAGGAAAAAGTATGCACCTTTGAAGAACCGGATACTCTGCGGCACTTCATTCCGGTATGGGATGAAGCAGAGGCAGATGAGAACGGGATGCCGCCTTTTCCTGAATATTCAGGCATGGAGGACATGCTTGATATGCTTGACGGTATAATTGTTGCGTATTCTGAAAGGTTTGCGCTTGAAGATGATGCTGCGCTCAATGACAGGTTTTTGCAGATCATCTGTCAGGGCGGAAAAACTCTGGCAAGGGTATCGGATTTGATTTATACCGGCAGTGATGACCATGCCGCAGCAGCGGTCCTTGCACGGCGTTCACTTGCGGATGTCGGAGATTTGGCGGCGATGGTCAATGAGGTGCAGAAAATTTTAAATGCAGAAAAAAAGGGTGAACTTGAAGTCCTGCAATATGTGCGGCAGAAAATTTTGAATATACTTTTTGCCGTGCAGCAGTGAAATTTGATAAAAATTTCAAATAAAGCACCAGAGATTATTTGCGAAATATGAAAAATATGCTAACTTATAGAAAATCCTAAAAAAAGAGAGGTGTATTATGAAGTTGAAAAATCATAAAAAATCATTGCTTCGCATCAGAAATCAGAAAGGTCAGGCCGTTGTCGAATATGTGATCATCATCGTTGTTGTTGCTTTGGCGGCATTGCTGGTGTTGACCGCTTTCAGTGACAGACTCCGCTCCATGATCGCAGGTGTTACCAATACTCTCGGCGGTGAAGCCTCCGCTGAACAGGGAGATACCAAAGATATGATCCAATCCCTTCAGTCCGAGGGGTTGGCCGAGGATATGCAGTAAAAAATTATGTCAAATAAAAATACACAACGCAAAGAACGCAAGCTTTTTGTGTTTGATTATATGCTGACCCCCGAAAGGCTGGAAAACAGTGCGATTTTGTGTGAGGGGGAGCATATTCTGGCAATCGGCGGACTTTCTGCTTTCAACAAAGATTCCGTAATGACAGTCTATGCCTTTGAAAATGCTTACGCTACACCGGGCTTTGTCGATACCCATATCCACGGCGCGGGAGGTTTCGATTCTTCAAGCGTAATGCTGTCGCCGAAAAGTCTGTCGGATATGAGTTTGCTTCTTGCAAGCAAAGGAGTTACATCTTTTGTTCCTACCATTGTAGCTGACGCTCCCGACAAAATGCTTACCAATCTTGCCGCACTGGTCGAGGAAATGAAACAGCCGATGCCGGGCGCGGATTGTGTGGGTATCAATATCGAAGGACCTTTCATCAACCGCCAGAAAAGCGGTGCGCAGGATATAAATTCAATTACTGCCATCGATCTCGGTTTTACCTCCGAACTGCTTGCAACGGGCGGCAAATTGATCAAACTTATGACTTTCGCTCCCGAACTTGAAAATGCAACTTCTCTGATAGAAAAACTCTGCGAATACGGAGTTATGCCGTCAATGGGCCACAGTATCGCAGATGAAAATGATACTTTGCGCGCCATCGACGCAGGTGCAAGACATTGTACCCATCTTTTTAACGGTATGCCCCCTCTGCATCAGAGAGAAATGTCCCTGACCAATGTCGCTCTGACCGATAACCGTGTCAGTGTGGAATTGATCATTGACGGCAGACACGTTCACTCCCGGATGGTGGATTTGGCGTGCCGCTGCAAAGCTCTGCACCAGATCATCGGTATCAGTGACGGTACCATGGCAAGCGGAATGCCTGACGGTGAGTACCACATCGGGCCCTCAACGATCATTGTAAAAG
>JAZRBX010000090.1:0-4445 GCA_045635285.1 Victivallaceae bacterium | reverse complement strand
ACGCTTGCCGCCCAGCGGGTGAAGTTGATCATGCCGCCTTTTTCATAATGATAAATCGGGCTGGGCCATGTGTCGCCGTCGGTCTGCATACCGGTACCTTCGTAGTTTGCAGGATCAAGACCGAGCATGCCCATGTAACTTGCAATATTGATGATGGAGCCTGCACGGCGTTTTTTCATATCCTCTGCGGCAAGGCGGGTAATGAGGAAAAGCCCGGAAGCATTGACATGCATACTTGCGTCAAATTCTTCCATGGAATGCTGCCAGTTGACCAGAGCGTTGCGGATAACGGCATTATTTACGAGGATGTCGATTTTGCTGGCTTCGTCAACGATCTGTTTGATGCAGTTGCGGATGCTGTCTTCGTTTGCAAGGTCGAGAGCAATGACTCTCATGCCGGGGAATTGGGCGGCATACTCATTCAATTTGTCCAGACTGCGTGAAGCGATGTAAACGGTTGCTCCTGCTTCGTAGAGAGCTTCGCTGATTTGCGCTCCGTAACCGCCTTTATGACCTGCACCGCCGGTAACGAGTGCGACTTTGCCTTTGCATGAAAATGAATCCAGAACATTCATAATAAACCTCTTTCTTTTTGTATTATTTTTTAATGTAACATTTTTTTGGGAAAAATCAATAGTCAAGTTGAAATAATTTCACTTATCTCTGATCGAGATGGGAGAAACACCGAAATATTCACGGAAAACATTGCTGAAATAAAATTGAGTGCGCCACCCTGTCATTTTTGCAACTTCACCGATCAGATATTTGCCTGATTTCAAAAGTTCAACAGCGTGGTTCATACGGATATCCAATAAGGTTTTGTGCGGGCTTTTCTGCAGTTCATCCTGAAATATCCTGCTTAAATACTGCGGTGAACAGCCAGCAAAATCTGCGATGTCCGTTAAACTTATATTGCAGTCCCAGTAATTCTGACGCATGAAAAACATGGCACGGTCAAAATATGAGAGGTTGGCAAGGATAGACGGTTCATTTTTTATCATCTGTGCGATCCGCAGGATAGTTATCAGAATGCTTTTGCTTACCGATTTGCACAATTTTTTATCACTTGCAGGCAAATTGCAATAAAGTTCCATCAGCGGCAGAAGAATCGGAAAATATTTATCGTGCATTTTATTGAAAAGCATGAAATGCCCGATGAGGAATGATTCGGAATTGAAACGCATCGCCATATTCATTTCCGGGATTTTGCCGTAATGCATAACGCCGGGCGGTACGATTATGATACTGTCATTTTTCAGGATTTTCAATTCCCACAGCGGATGAGAATGTATCTCATATTCTATCGCATTTTCGGAATTTGTATCGACCGGTTCCTGAATCATTATTATATCGACTTCATCGACCAATTCCTGCATAAAAACAAGCAGTTTATCAATATTGTCTTCAATATTTGCCATAAATTTCTCCCGTTATGACATTTTAAAAACATCATCAGGCGCACCGTAAATTGCACAGAGTACCGGAATTACCTTTGTTTTGAAATCCTCCAGCGAAACGGGACGGACATCTCTGAAAAGATGATTGACGCCTTTTCTTCCGTTCTGATCCTGCCATTCGAGCAGGAGCAGAGAGGGCAATTCACTTCCGTTTTCGTTCAAAATATCACTGACATCATTTGCCTTGACTTTGCATTTACCGTCGAAAAGGATCTCATTGGTTAATCCGTTTCTGACCTTGAAATTTATCTCTGCATCTTTGAGGGAGTCGTTACAGAAAGTGAATTTGATTTTGCCGTCATTTTCTGTCATCACACCGAGCAATGCCTGCTGTGAATTTTTAAGATAGCAGTAGATAAGTTTTTTTCTGCCGCAGAAATCTATTGCCGCATCGGACAATGCAGGAGCGGCATCTTTGAGATTCCACCACAGAAGCCCTGTCATTTTTTTGCGGATACGGTAGTTTTCAAAGAGAAATTTCATCGCTTCCGCCTGATGTATCTGGCTTGCGGCAACAAAATCCTGCAGATTGTCGGGGATTGCTCCGAAGTAACGGTCAATGCCGACTATCAACGCTCTGAACCGTTCAAGAAATGCATTCGATTCTGACAGAAACGGCGCACATGCGTGAAATTTCCACATCTCATTGTCAACGGGATAGAGAGAATCCTGCGGAATAAAAGTTTTCAAAGTTTCTGCGGAAGGACAGCCGATGCGGCCGAATTCGCTCAAAAAACTTGCTTTTACATCAGTGTAACATGCTTCTTTGTAATCTGTTTCCTGATACCACAAATGCTGTTCCGGCGACAAACTCATGCGGTCTTTGCCTTCTGCGGCGGCTTTGTTGAAAGCAGAAGTTGAAATGTAAGGAGAACTTGCAATGTAAGGACGGCGGAAGTCGTAATCCGCAACCGCTTTGGCAAGGACCTTGCGGGTGAGTGTGTTCAAATTGGGATCGGTACGAATACCCATCCATGCGGGGGTAAGATCACATTCATTATCTCCGCACCAGAGAGCAATTGACGGATGCTGGCGGAGCTGTTTGATGATTTGAGCAGCTTCTTCGGCAAGGGCTTTTTCAAAGTATTCCTCCTGGCGGTAAACCGCACAGGCAAGCATGAAATCGTGCCAGACAAGTACACCGTTGCGGTCGCAGGCGTCATAAAATTCTTCCGCTTCATAAACTCCGCCGCCCCAGATTCTGACCATATTGCAGTTCATGTCTGTCAATGCTTCGGCAATCAGAGGATATTGGCTTAAATCCTGAGAGTGCAAATAAGATGCAGGTACATGATTGGTGCCGAAAAGGCGGACCGGTACAGAATTGACGAAAAATTGAAATTCAGGTTTTTTGCTATCGGTTGCAATGTCGTTGAATTTCAGTTCGATTCTGCGGACGCCGAGATTGAATTTTTTGTTTGCCAGCACTTCGCCGTCAGCGGTAACAAGTTCGGCGGTAATTTCATAAAGATTCGGTTCGCCGTAATTGCGCGGCATCCAGAGTTTCGGATTTTTCAAAGTGTATGGATGACGGTGGTGATATGACCACAAAGTGAGCTTTGTTTCCCATGAGTGTTCCTGACAAACGCCTTTGATTTTGAGATAAAGGCGGTCATATTTTTCAAAGGCATTTGTCTTTATGCGGCTGTAAATGTAGAGGGAAGCTGACTCTTCATCGGCACATGAGCAGTCGATAAAAAGTTCTTCAATGGCATTTACCGGAGTTTCTTCCAATCTGACATTGCGCCAGATACCGCCGAGTGCAGCACGCAGGGAAATATCCCAACCCCAGGAGTGTGCCGGTTTGCGGAAGTCAATGGTTTCGCTGTTGAAAATAAAAGGAGTTGACGGTGCAACAGGCATATTGAGTTTGCTGCCGCGGTTTACTGCAGAAGCGATATGTACTGAAAGATGGTTCATACCTTTTTTCAAAGTATCTCTGACTTCAAAACGGTGAGAGATAAAAGCATTTTCTGATTCGCCGATTTTGACACCGTTGAGGTAATAGACAGCCAGACAGTCAACGCCTTCAAAAACGAGTGCGGGATCTTGCAGATCACCTGAATATTCAAAATCTTTTTCAAAAAGAAATTCATAAAATTCATAAGGACGGAGTTTTTCTGCATTTCTGCCCATTTGAATTTCAGGGACAAAACCGTTTTTTTCAAGTTCAAGTTCGATGTTTCCCGGCACGGCGGCATCTTTGAATGAGAAATCGCATTCATCGAAAGAGGCACAAGGTGCGGCATTGCATTTTTCTCTGCGTCCGGACAGAGTCCAGATACCGTTCAAACTTATATTTTCTGTTTTCATATTAAACATTTCCTTGCGGGTTAAAATTGATTTGTAAAAAAAGATAACATTTGATATACAAAAAAGCAATGAAAAAAGTATATAATATTTTATTTGAATATATAAATTCAGAAATAAAAATCCGCTCCTTTTCTGCTTTTTTGAGTCAACCTATATAAAGTGTTCCTTTTTGTATTTCAATTCAAGTGCAGAATGGTGTGAAGTTCAAGTCTGTCAATCACAACAGTTGCAGAACCGTCGGAATTGCGAGTGAACGGCAGATCACGGTTTTCGGGGATCTGACGGATGTTGTTGAACTTGATGTCGGGAGAAATTCTGATATTCAGAGGTCCGATGGGCGGAACTTCGCCGTAACTTCTGACACAGCGGGTGTTGTGTTCGCCGGCCATGTTTATGAGGTTTATGAGGAGTTCACCGTTTTTCTCTGCGACGGTCAAATCGGCAAAGCGGCTACCCTGAACGGAAACATCGGGTTTGAAATTCATTTCAGCAAGCAGATTTTTTATAAAATCTCTGATGGCAGTTGAACGGTTTTCATTGTAGAACAAACCGAGTTCAAATGAAAGTCCTGCGAATTTGCCTTTGTTTCCGGGTTTTATCCATGCGGCAGGAGTTGAGGGAACATCGTAAATATTCAGACCGTAAATATTGCCGTATGGGGTGCTGTCTGTCGGG
>JAZRBX010000089.1:0-7126 GCA_045635285.1 Victivallaceae bacterium | reverse complement strand
TGACTTTTATATTTTTAATGCTATTTTCTACCAGTATTTAACATTGTTTTGAAATGACTCAACAGAAAATCAAGGAGAATTTTATGAAATCAAAACTTTTATACTTGGGAGCAGTTGCTCTTGTTTCTGCTTCATTATGCGGTGATGAAGCGGCAATTGTACGGGAAAATTTGAAAGCAATGCCGAAACCGTGGAAAGCACTCAATTACAATGTTACAGGCGAAAAAGAGACTTATCTTTACTCGGACAACTGCCGTGCTATTAATAAAATCACCATTGATGAATACAAAAATGAATTGAGAAGCAGAGCAAAAAAATATGATTTTATGACTCTTGAGATCGGAGGAAAAACATTTGAAAATGATCCGATTTATATTGTAAAAATATCATCACCGGATGTACCGGCAAGCAAAAAACATCGTGTTGCAGTTGTTACTCTGCATGTCGGAAGTGAGCGTGCAGGACTTTATTCAGCATTGCATGCGATAGATTTTCTCTGCTCACCGGAAGCAAAAGTATACCGTGATTTTTATGAAATCGCCATCATGCCCTGTGTCAATCCATGGGGATTTTTTCATGAAGAAGGATTTGCTCCGTGGAACAGCAAACGGGTAATTCCTTACGCACCACCGGAATCAGACTGGGATATTCCCAATCTCCAATTCAAAAAAATTGACCAATCCCCCGAACTCCGTGCGTTTTTCAAATTCATGGATAATTTCAAACCTGAAGTTTTGATCGACTGGCACGGTACAGGCCGTTCGATCCCCGGTGAAATAATGACCGAATATATCGGTTATGCAGGCAGCAATCACACACTCTCTCCGTGGTCAAGCCGACTGATTGAATTTACGATCAAGGAAATTTCAAAAGACGGTTTCCATGTTCAGCGTCTTGAAGAAAATATCCAGCGTTTGAAAAATGTTACCGCTCTGCAGAAATCTTTCCCCAAACGCTTCCGTGAATCCCGTGAATTGATGTATCCCGATATTTATCCCTATGTCAAATACCACACTTTGCCGCTGATTTTTGAAATCGGCAACGAACAAATGGGCGTCGCCGCTCTCAAAGGCGTTCTCAAATTCGGTATGCAAGCCCCGATTGAATACAACGGTGCATTCCCGGTCAACAATCTCTCTTCAGGTTTCGGTTCATTGATGATCGGAGCAGGTGGTGTTACTCCCGCAGAAAAACGCGCCTCCCGTGTCGAAATCTGGGACAATGTGGAAAGTTTCGGTGTTTATTGTGCCTATCCAAAATACTACGGCAGAGACCTTTTTGTGGTTGCCTGCGGCACAGACGGTCAGAAAGAATTTTTCGGCAAGCTTGATCCTTATAAATGGCACAATCTCTACCTGACCAAACTTTTTGAAAACCGCCCCGATACCGAAAAGTATTGCTGGTCTGCAATCAAGCAGTTTCTGCAGCTCGGACCTGAAAATCAATTTGCTTCAATCAATGATCCTATACCCGATAAATGCAAAAATAAAATTGATTTGAAACACGGTATATCTTTCGCTTTCCAAATCCCGATATCTTCGGTCAATGAAGCAGAAATTCTTGACATCCGTATCAACGGCAAAACCATCCCCGAAGCGGAAAACAACGGTTATGAACTGCTCAAAACCGACATCGGTTACACCGTCATCGTCCGTCTGGACAGCAACTTCTGCAAGGATATGAACTTCTTTGTCATCTCCTGTGCATACAAGTCAAATACCGATACACCGGTATGGGGATGGGGTAACCACCAATAATACCGACATTTCTCAAAAAAACTCCGTTTATACTTGTAATTCATCTTTGATGTACTATATTACATGAAATAAACGGAGTTTTTTGTATGTATTTCAGAAAAATATTTTTAATGATTTTGTTTTTTTGCGAAGCTGCCTGCTGTACTGCAGAATCTGAAATCATAAAAAAACTGTGCGATGACGGCTTTCCGCATGATTACGCAGTTCAGCTTGCGCCGTTACAAAAAAAATATCCGCAATGGACATTTTATGCACTCAATATTACAAAACTCGATAAAAAATATGACTGGGCGTACATAATTTATCAGGAAACCGATGCCGCTCCGTCAAGAAGTCTTATTTCCGGAGAAAAAAGTTTCGCCGCCTACTTTCATAACACAGACACAAAACTCTATGATGCACACTGCCGCCGTGCCTCTGTTGAAGCCGTAGCATATTTTCTTGACCCGCGAAACTTTCTTAATGAAAGAGATATTTTTCAGTTTGAAGCTCTGACCTATCACGGAAAACTTACCCCTGAATCCGTTAAAAATGCCCTCAAAAACTCATTTATGGAGAACGGCACTCTCGAAAACGGAAAATCCTACGCTGAATATTTCTACGAAATCGGAATCCAACTCAAAATAAATCCCGTTTTTCTTGCCTCCCGTGCAAAACAGGAACAGGGACTGTCAGGCACTCCGCTGATCTCCGGCAAATGCGGAACAATGATGTTTGAAGATACCGAACATAAAAAACTCAACAACAAGGCAGATTCAATTCCCGATGAAGTCAAAAATTTTACCCGTGAAGATTTCATAAAATATGACGGACTTTACAACTTTTTCAACATCAAAGCCACCTCCGACCGCCGCTTTCTCATTCACCTCAAAGGTATGCAGGAAGCTCAAACCGGTACTCCGGAAATGACGGAAATCTGGGGTGCGCCACAATGGAATACAAAATGGAAATCCATTTACGGCGGTGCTCTCAAAATCGCTGAAAAATATGTGCATAATCACCAGAATACACGCTATTTTCAAAAATGGAACGTCGATCCACGCTCCATCGCCTCCAACGGCACATCCAGAAATTTTTGGGGGCAGTATATGCAGAACATCGGTGCGGCTTTCAGCGAAGCAGTAACAACTTATAACGCTTTGAAAAAACAGAATCTCATTGAACTGCCGTTCACTTTCATAATTCCGGTTTATGACAATATGCCGCAAACGCCCTCCCCCGACCCTGCACACGGCAAATGCGTTTTTTACAGGAAATACCAACTTTCAACTAATAATACAACAACCTCAAAAAAGGAGACTCTCCTATGAAAAAAATGCTTTTTTTCATCACTGTCCTGGCTCTGCTGCCTCTCGGTGCAGAAGTCAAAGTCGCAACAATTTTCACCAACAACATGGTTCTGCAGCGTGAAACTGCCGTCCCCGTCTGGGGAACTGCCGCTCCGTCAGAAAAAATTACGGTTTCTTTCGGCAGTCAATCCGCAAGCACAACCGCTGACGCCGACGGCAAATGGTTCGTAAAACTCGCCCCCATGAAGGCTGATAAAAACAACAAAGACCTCATAATCAAAGGTCAAAACAACACCATTACTGTCAAAAATGTCCTCGTCGGCGAAGTATGGCTCTGCAGCGGTCAATCAAATATGGAAATGCCCATGTGGACAAACAATCCCCGCTGGCGTGCAGAAAACGGCGACAAAGATGTTGCCAACGGTGCAAATCCGCTCATCCGCATTACCACCATGCGCCCTTACGGCACTGCCAATCTCCCCCGCACCGATTTTCCGATGACTTGGGCAGCTCTCGATACACAAAACGGACTCTCCTTTTCTGCAACTGCATTTTATTTTGGTCAGGAATTGCAGAAAAATCTTGATGTGCCGATCGGTCTTGTCGCTTCACACTGGGGCGGAACAAAAATTGAACCCTGGACACCGCCCGAAGGTTTCAACTCCGTTCCCGAAGTTGCAGATATCGCTTTCAGCGTAAACTCAAAACTCCCCGGAACTCCCGAATACAAAAAAGCCAATGAAAAAGTCATTTCCATTTATGAAAAATGGCTCGCTGATTACAAAAAAGCTTCCGCTGAAAATCAGCCTCAACCGGTTCTGCCCCCCCTCCCCGCAGAAGTCGTACCATTTACTTCTCACCAGCAGCCTACCATGATATACAACCGCATGATCTATCCTTTTGTGCCGTTTGCATTCAGAGGTGCCATTTGGTATCAGGGGTGTGCCAATCTCTCCAACAAAGGTGCATATCAATTCAAAATGCAGGCTCTCCTCAACGGCTGGCGTAAAATTTTTAAAAATCCCGATATGGCGTTCTATTTTGTTCAGCTTACCCCCTACAATTACGGCAACTATCAGGATCGCTTACCGCAGATTTGGGAAGCACAGGAAAAATTCGCCCGAAGCAATCCCGACAATGTCAATATGGCAGTCATCAACGACATCGGAGATTGGGGCGACATCCACCCCAGAGATAAGAAAAATGTCGGCAAACGACTTTCACTCCTCGCTCTTAAATACACTTACGGCAAAACTGAACTCAAAGCCGACTCTCCCAAACTTACAGATTGCATTTTCAATCAGGACAATATCGTCCTCAAATTCAAACATGTCGCAAACTGGACCGTCAAAGGCGATGAGAAAAATTTCCAGATCGCCGACATCATCGGAGATTTCGTTGATGCCGATGTGAAAACTGACGGCTCAAACCTCATAATTTCTGCCCCCGGCATCAAAAATCCCGCCCGCATCCGCTATATGTGGAAGAAAAATGCCACCGGCAATATGTTCAATGAAGCAGGTCTGCCGCTCAGCGGATTCACCCGCAGCAAAACTCTCTCAAAAGCCGAATTTACCGCCGCTCTTGAAAAGTCTTTCAAACATATCTATACTCACGATATGAAAAAAGCCACCCCCGCCGACGGTTCTATAAATTATCTCGCCGACAACAGTCAGCAATTCAACGGCAAAGTCAAAAAAATCGCCTATTTCGTTGAACTTGAATCCGCCGAAAATCCCGATGAATGGGCAATCATCACCCTTGATTCTTTCACTCCCGATGTCAAAAAAATCGGCGTTCCTGTTCAAAAAAGTCAAGCCGTTTTCGGAGTGAAAGTCAGAAATGTCAACGTTTTCACCAACTCATCAAAAATCATGAACGAAAGCTTCATCGAGGGAAATATTGAATTCTGGGCATGCAATTACAGCCCGAGAAACAAATACAATGTTACCAACGCCAATACAAGCAAATATGATTTCGGCGACAGCAACGACAATGAAACTGCAGGCTACGGCTGTATGCAAATCCATAATTTCTGGGACAGCAAAACCATTTTCGCCTACAACAACTTCCGTTCAGGAAACCCCGATATCGGCTTCGGCAACTCAAACGGAACCACCTCCGACTGGACTTTCTGCGGCAGCAAAAACATCACCAAAGCAACCCTCAAAGTCTATGCAATTTTTGAATAATCAAAAATATTTGCCATGTTCCCGTTATGGGAGATAGATGATTTTTTCATGAGGCTGCTTGCGCCCCTCGAAAATAAAAAAAGGGATTGCTTTTATTACAAAAGCAATCCCTGCAAAAAACATCAGTTTTCTGTTAAATTTTTCTGCCGTGGAGTGTTGGCATTTCCGGATGCAGAAAAGTGAAATTGGTCTGGCGTTCAATTTCTATTTCATCGCCGTTAAAACGGACAAAATAATGATCACGGTATGGGGTTTCCACAGCATAGGATTGAATATCCAATTCGTTTTCACTCTGCCATGCGGCGCTCGCCATAAGCATACGGACCTCCCATTCACGCAAGCGGAGGAAATTTTCAGTATGCTTTCCGTAATCTGCACGCATTTTTTCACAGTTGCCGTCATCCCAGATAAAAGAGAGTTCACAACCATGTTCATCAAAAGATACTGCAAATTTCTGCAAACCGATTTCATTTGCATCAATGAGATACTCTGCATTTTCACGACTGAAACGCAAATCGCTTGCAACAGGTTTGTGTTCCAGAGCAGCCAGAGTCTGCTGCATTTCAGCGAAATCGGCGGCTTTTTCCGGCAACGCACTGTCTTTAAGTTCGGGATACAACTTCTCCCAAACCGCAGTCAGAACCTGCTGCATATTCGGCACGCCCGAAGTTATTGCCATATAAAGGTCAACTTCCGGCATGACCAGAATATACTGACCGCAAGCTCCGTCACAGCGGAAACTGTTGAAAGTCGTCCGCCAGAACTGATATCCATAGCCGAGTTTCCAATCGGGCAAACTGTTGCTTGAATTATCTATCTGAAAAGATGTTGCCTCTTTGAGATAATCTGCAGGAATAAGCTGTTTGCCATCCCAATTGCCGTTATTCATCAGCAAACGCCCGAAACGGAGCAAATCTTCAGTTTTGAGCCAGAAACCCCAGCCGCCAATATTTGTTCCTGCGGGACAGCTGTCCCATTTTTCCGGGACGATACCGATGTGCTGAAAAACCTTTTCATTGAGGTAATCCATCACATTTTTGCCGGTTACGCGGCGGAGAACTGACGAAACCATATAGGTTGCCGCTGAATTGTAAACAAATGTTGAACCGGGTTCGTATTCAAGTTCAGTTTCAAGAAAACCTTTGACCCAATCATCACATTTGTGCAAATCAAGCAGAGGACATGCTTTATGACCGGATGCCATAGTCAGCAAGTTACGCAAAGTTACCTCTTTCATACGATCGGAAACTTTGCTGCTCATTTTGTCGGGGAAAAAACTCACAAGTTTATCATTGAGAGAAAGCAGACCTTCCCCGCAGGCAATGCCGAAAGCCGCAGATACAAAACTTTTGCTGCATGAAAAAAGTTCATGCTTGTATTCCGGCTTGAACGGGGCCCACCATGCTTCGGCGATGAGTTTATCATGGCGTACGATCATAAAACTGTGGATCGCATCCATTCCGTCCAGACATTTTGCCAGATTTGTTACAGAAAAAGAAGGCACGCCCTGTGATTCGGGCGTGGCCTTTACAAATTCATACATTTTTCAGGCGACCTTATTTAGTTGCCTCGGCATATTTTGCCATAACAGCATCGCAGTTTGCGCCGATAGCTGCAACGTCAGCTCCGCAGTTGACAAAATCATAACCTTCAAGGTAGCACTGTTCCAGAGAAGGAGCAGAAACTGTACCTGCAAATTTGCCGTATTTGTGAGCAGTTTCAACGACAAGCTTGCGTACTCTGTGGATTTCAGGATGGTTGAATTCTGCGGGATGACCGATTGCATGGCTGAAATCGCCGGGACCGAAGAAAATCATGTCGATACCGGGAAGCTGACAGATTTTGTCAAGCTGTGACAGCGGTTCGGGATCTTCGATCTGAACGATGA
>JAZRBX010000088.1:0-3596 GCA_045635285.1 Victivallaceae bacterium | reverse complement strand
AGCAAAATCTGCTTTGAAAGTGAAAATCATTTTTTCTCCGACTTTGTATGAGAGCGGAGATTTGTCAGTTTTGCCAACGAGAGTTACTTTGGCAAGATCGAGCGGAAGCGGTGCTTGGATTTCTTTTTTTGTTTCAGCGGCGGCGGCATTTACATCACACTTGTTCTGGCAGCAGCAGCCGGTCAGAATTGCTGATAAAGCCAGCACAGAGAGGAAGAAAGTTTTTCTCATAAAGACTCCTTGTTAATAGTTGAATGACAGAAATTACTATATCCCAATGATTTTAAATTGCAAGGAAAAATATAACAAAAATACAAAAAAGGGAAGGCATGAAGCCTTCCCTTAAAATTTTCAGGAAATAAATTTTATCTCCAATCAATGAACATACCCATGTATGCACCGCGGTTTTCGTCCAAATCTTTGTAGAGTTCGGGTGCTCTGTCATACGGAAGCATTTTGGAAATGAGCGGGTTGATGTCGATTTTTTTGTATTTGAGCATGTTGAAATAAGTTTTGACATGTTCATTGCATGTCCACGGCCAATCGACCTGCGGTAAAGCTGCAGATGAACCGCAATGTGAACCGATGATCTGAACGCTGGGATAACAGCAGTCATCATGGAAATCAAATTCGACTTTGTCGCGAGTACTGCTCAAAACCAGCAGTCTGCCGCTGCGGCGCAATGCCTGGATCTCGCCGTGGATGAATTCGGCTCTGCCGGTGATTTCAAAGGCGACATCAGCAAGTTCTCCGTTGCAGTGTGCTTTGATAACTTCGGGGACATTTTCTTTGGTCGGATTGATTTTGATGATAGCGGGATCATTCGGTAAAAGACCAAGACGGAATTCGCTCGGGTCGGAAACAAAAACCGGCAGACCGCCTGCAAGAGCGCAGAAACGGGCGGCAAACTGACCGAGCAGACCTGCTCCGAAAATTACAACTTTTTCGCCCCAGATCAAACCTGAACGACGGATACCGTTCATAACGATTTGCGGGAAGGCAAAAAATGCGGCTTCTTCATCGCTTACCCATTCAGGAACTTCCAGACATCTCTGGTAAGAATCTTTGTAGACATGACCTTTGACTGTCATATCGTTCCAAATGGGAGATGAATAATATTTTCTGTGAGTTTCGGGGACGGCGACTCTTTTGCCGATCCATGATTTATCAATGTTTTTGCCGACATCAATGACTGTTCCGACGCTGTTGTAACCGGGGTAGATCGGAAGTTTATTGATTCTGTCCCAGACTGAACCTGCGGGGAATTCTCCGGTGTATCCGGTCATTTCAGTACCGGTTGAGATCATGGAGATATTGGTACTGACCAGAATGTGATTGTCCTGAACCTCAGGCATGGGAACTTCGATGATGTCTGATTTGTGTCTTTCGGGGAAAACGACTGCATAATTTTTCATAAGTACACCTCCTTTTTTGTGTGTACCGATATTATAAATGAAAAAAATTTTTTAACAATGCAGGATAAATCAAAAAATATGCTTTATCAATCAAAAATAAAGCAAAAAAACATCCGTTAAAATAAATTTTTCAGCGTATTATACTTTGTTTCCGGGAGGATTTTTGAAAGATTGGGATAAAAAAGTCAGGTGTTGTATCAAATATATTTTTATCGCAGGGGGGGTAATCCCCCCCTGCAATAAAAAAATCAATCAAGTTCGCCGTCGGCAAGTCCGAGGGGCAGGGGGGCAGGTTGTGTGCATGTGGTTGTCAGTTCAACCGTGCGTTTGAGTTCGTTTGATTTCTCAAAAGCGAGCATGATTTCAAGCACATGGGATGCAAGTTCGCCGTTTGCGCGGAAAGAGCGTTTGCAGCGGAGAGCTTTTGCCATATCAGCCACACCGATACTGCGGCTGTTTTCGGCGTAACCGAAGGGGGAGGGCATATCTTTCCAATCTCCGAATTCGGGGCGGAAAACTCTGTTGCCGCATCCGAAAGTATTGGGGTCCTTGACCTGCATTGAACCTTGAGAACCGTAAAGTTCTATGGGGTTGTGTCCGTGTTTATAGACATCAAAACTTGCGATCATGGTGATTACTGCGCCGTTGGCAAAGGTGATGATGCCGGTCTGGTGGGTATCTATTTCGACGGGATATTTGCCGAAGGGTTCATATTTGCCCTGATACTGCGGAGAGACGGAATCGCCGATAGTGCGGTAGTCGGAACCTCTGGAGGTTACTGCGGTAACAGATTTGGCAGGGCCGAGCAGATGGACAAGTGCCGTGATATAATAAGGGCCCATGTCGAGCATGGCGCCGCCGCCTTTGGTATAAAAGGCGGGAGCATGTGCCCATTTTTCCGGACCTCTGCCCTGAAAGATGGCAGTGCCGCTCAAAACTTTGCCGATGTAGCCGTCGTCGATCAATTTTCTTGCGCCTTGCAGACCGCTGCCGAGGAAAGTATCCGGAGCGCAGCCGACGAGGAGGTTTTTCTCTTTGGCAAGTTTCATGATTTGCGAAGCTTCTTCATAATTTATGCCGAAGGGTTTTTCGCTGTAAACGTGTTTTCCGGCATTGAGAGAATCAAGCATGACCTGTGTATGCATTTGCGGCGGGGTGAGGTTAAGCACGATTTCTACATCGGGAGAAGAGAGCAATTCTTCATAAGTCATGCTTTTGCAGTTGTATTCTGCGGCTTTGGCGTCGGCATTGGCTTTGTGTCCGGAACAGCATGCGGTAACTTCAATATTGCGGAAGCGTTTGCTTGCCTGGAAGTAAGTGTCGGAAATCATTCCGCAGCCGACAACACCGATTTTGACTTTATCTGACATAAATTATCTCCAATCCATGAGCATGCCCATATAATCGCCGCGGTTTTCGTCCAGAGCTTTGTAGAGTTCGGGAGCGTTTTCAAAGGATGTGATTTTGGAGATGAGTGGTTTGACATCCAGCTGTTTATATTGCAGCATTTCAAAATATGTTCGGGCGTGGCGGTTGCGTGTCCATTGTGAATCATTCTGTTCGATGAGGGGATGAGAACCAACATGAGCACCGATGATGCGGCTGGAAATATAGTTGCTGTCATCGTGGAAGTCAAATTCGACTTTGTCGCGGGGACTGCTTAAAATAACCAGTCTGCCGCTGCGGCGGAGAGCTTGCAGTTGACCGTGGATGAGGGAGGCTTTGCCGGTGATTTCAAAGCCGATGTCGGCGAGTCTGCCGTTGCAGTGATCTTTGATGACTTCAACGATATTATCACGCATGGGGTTGACTTTGACGATGCCGGGATCATCGGGGAGCATTTCCAGACGTTTATCGGAAACATCGGAGACGAAAAGCGGCAAAGCCCCTGCCAGACGGCAGATGCGTGCAGTGAATTGACCGAGCAGACCTGCACCGAAAACAGCGACTCTTTCGCCCCAGACGAGTTCGGAGCGGCGGATGCCGTTCATAACAATTTCGGGAATGGTGAAAAATACGGCTTCCTCATCGGTTACGCCTTCGGGAACTTCGATAAAAGTTTCCATGGCCTGCGGAATGGTTCTGCCGCCGATTTCGAGATCGTAATAGAGGGGAGTTGTAAAATATTTTCTGTGCTGTGCTCTGCTGGCGATTCTTTTGCCGATAAGTTTTTTGTCAACG
>JAZRBX010000087.1:0-2406 GCA_045635285.1 Victivallaceae bacterium | reverse complement strand
AGAACGACATGGCTACGATCCGACTTCACGAAAAACTCGCCCACTACGCCAAGGCGGCTATTGATATTGAAGTGAAATTCCCCTTCGGCTGGGGCGAACTCGAAGGCGTTCATCACCGCGGCACCTGGGACCTTTCACGCCACAGCGAATTTTCAGGTTCCGATCTGCAGTATATGGATCATGACAACGGCCGCAAATTTATGCCCACCGTCATTGAAACTTCCGTCGGTCTGGATCGTACTTTCCTCGCCATCCTTGCCAATGCTTATGACGAAGATACCGCCGCAACCCAGAAAGAAGGTATGGAAGAAGATGTCCGTGTCGTTCTCCATCTGCCTGCTGCAGTTGCTCCCATTCAGGTTGCAGTTCTGCCGCTGTCCAAGAAACTCAACGACAACGCACAGATCCTTTACAAAGAACTTAACGAACACTTCCGCTGCGAATTTGACGTTACCGGAAGTATCGGTAAACGTTACCGCCGTCAGGATGAAATCGGTACTCCCTACTGCGTTACTTTCGACTTTGAATCCGCCGCAGATAACGCAGTTACCATCCGTAACCGCGACACCATGGAACAGGAACGCGTCAGCATTGACGAACTCCGCTCCTATCTGGAAAAGAAACTTGCTGAATAATTCAGCTGTTTGAAAATAAAAAAAATAAACTGCTGTCTGACTTTTTGCCGGACAGCAGTTTTTTTATGATCTGCTCTGTTTTTCAGGGGTTGTATCTCCCGTCCATCGCAACCGGATATGCCCCGGTGCGATGTTACGCTGATGCGTGATATTAAACAGCCTGATAATGTCAGGCATTATTCATTCATGAAGTTTTTTTCCCCGCAAAACGTATTATATATTGAATATTTTTTCTACGGTTCCGGTGTTTT
Organism: Victivallaceae bacterium; assembly: GCA_045635285.1. GTDB lineage: Bacteria > Verrucomicrobiota > Lentisphaeria > Victivallales > Victivallaceae > RGIG5270. The sequence goes on along the minus strand of JAZRBX010000087.1, from coordinate 1,520 downwards.
CAAAGCCGATGACTTCGCCTTGTCCGACAGGAACTATGCGGCATTCTTCGAGGCGCAGGGTATTGATTTTACCGGCGTTGCGGAGAAATACGACCTTCTCCGGCAGATGATTTGCGACGGAGCAATCTCTGACAGTCAGATTGGTGATAGTGAAATTCTTTTCAATATCTATAGAGGGAACGGCGGTACAGCGTTCGACGCGGTGGAAGCCGTCAATACGGAGCGAACCTATATCTCCGTTGCCTTCGCACCATATCAGAGCCCAATCCGGGGGATCGTTCCAGTCGCTCGGGAGAGAAAGCGCCTTGCCGATAAACATATTTTCAAGCACGATATTATCAAAAATTCCGCGGTCAGGGAAGGTCGGGAAAAAGTGGGTGAATCCGATGGCATAGCGATAGAATGTGCCGTAAACATTGCGGATAGTGATATTGCTTATGCGGCTGCCGCATGAGAGCATACGTACAACGGAATGGCAGTTGTCGGAAAAAATTCCGTCAATTTCAATATTTTCGATCGGACCGAACCCGGGAGAGTCGGCGATACCGTCCTCTGCATTAAGGGCAATGAGGTCATCATAGCATGTGCCTTTGAGATCGGTTATTCTGCCGTTGCGGCAGAATCCGTCAAGGTGGATGCCGTCCATATTATCGGGAGAGGGGTTGCCTTCATTGAAATCGAAGGTTATGTGGCTGAATGTGAAGTTGGTCAATTTTGCACATTTCACTCCGTAAGCGACAGGATTTTTCAGAACGGCATCGCTCATCTCAAAACGGTCGACATTGGTGAATTGGAACATATTGCCGAAGTAGCGGTCGGGGTGATAAGGTACATTGCCGTAATCTCCGACGACACCGTGGCGTTCTCCGTCAAGCGGGTCGATCGGGTAATCTTCTGGAATCGGCATACGGCGGAATTTTCCTTTTTTGATCAGTCTTGCAGGATCGTTTGTTACCATTTGCGGATTGGGAGCCTGGCTGACATTATCGAAATTCCAAATGCCGCCTCTGACGGCGATACAGCAGTTGCCGTTATCTGGATCGCTGTTGGCGAGCATGGGGCAGCTGCTTTTGGGGGCGAGGCGGATTTCGGTCCAGCGAGAGAGGACGAGTTCCTGGTTGGAATAGATTTTGAGAGTGCGGGAGATGAGGTAATGTTTTGACGGAACAGGGAGTTCGACACAAACAGTACCGCTGTCAAGCATTTGCTGGATCGCATCGGTATCATCGTGAATCCCATCGCCGTAAAGCACAAAAGACATGATAAATCCTTTCTGTAATTCAAAATAAATCAGATTATTAAAGCTGTTTCTGTGTAAATTTATACCATAAAAATTATAAAGCAAGTCTTAAAACAAAAAAATAATAAAAAAATCAATATCCATAATTCCGGCAATCGCACATGTATCAGCAACACTCTGTTTCCAATAATTGCACCGTTTTTTTCAGGGGGCTGCTTGCGCCCCCTGAACCCCGCAAGGGGATGTCCATCCCCATTTTGTTACGCTACCGCGTGATGTC
>JAZRBX010000086.1:0-3759 GCA_045635285.1 Victivallaceae bacterium | reverse complement strand
ATGGCTACGATCCGACTTACTGCGATCAGCGTTGACAGGATCAGTTTCGGTGGTAACATAGGTTTTGCCACCGTCAACGATCACCACGGCATCTTCATTACCGATAACTTTGACATCCACGCCATCACCGGTTGCACCGCTGATGATCGCTTCGGAACCATTCAAACCGCTGGCATCGACATTGACAACCGTATTGGTCAATTCGCCGCCGGTGACTTCCACCGGACCGGCAACGGTAATACCTTTGTCGCCGCCCTTGATCACGGTGTTATCGTCGCCAGCACCGTTGAGTTTGACATTATCCAGAACAACTTGAGTGCTGTCGGAGTTGTAAATACCAATTGCTGCACCGCCGCCGTCGGCATTTTCGCCGTTACCGGCAGCCACAGTGGAATCGGTGATGTTCATTTGAATATCTTTGTTGCGGTATTCAATACCCATGGCGTTGTCGCTCTTGCCGCCGTCGCCGCCAGTAATGGTAGAACCGGTAATATCGATCGATTCGCAGGAAGTACCCATATTTGTATAGATACCAGCACCGCCCTGACCGTAGTTGCCGACCTGACCTTCAGCCTTACCGCCGGTGACCGTGGAATCGGTCACATCCAGCGTGCCGCTGAACTGATTGGAAACGTTTATCGCCATACCGGCATTGTACCAGTTGCTGCCGCCACCGTTGACCGTGCTGTCGGTGATCGTTACTTCAGAAGTACCATGCAAACTGATACCATAACCACCGTTTGCAAAAAGTTGGGAAACATAACCGGTCCATTCAGCATCGGTTTTGCCGTAGCCGCCATTGATCGTGGAATTGGTGATTTCGATCTTACCGGCAGATCCACTCGGTGCATAGATGCCATACGCCCCCGAAGACCCAGAACCGATGTTTTCGCAATCGGCATTACGGGTGGAAGTACCGCCGGTAATGGTTGAATCAACAATTTTCAAGCCGCCGGTTGATTTGTAGCATATACCGTTGGTGTACCAACGTGAATTAACTGCTTCGCCGCCGTTAAGGTCAACATTATTAAGTACCAGAGATGAAGCACCGCCGGAAGATTTAACATTTCCTTCAGTGTCAGTATACAAACCTGTGGTAATAACTGCGTCATTAAAGTCAGGAGATGTTCCTGCGACAGTCATTTTGCCGTTTTTGATTTCAACATCAGCATCTTCCCAGATATAAATTTGACCGGTCAGAGTTTTGTTGTTCAAGTCAATGACGACATCTTGTGTGATTTTGACGGATGCTTCCGTTAAATCAGCGTTAAGAACGATAGTATCGCCCTTATTTGCTGCGGCGAGAGCTTCAGTCAAAGTTTTGAATGATCCGCTGGGATCGACATAGATTGTACTCATAACAAATCCTTTCTTTTGTAAAATTATTATGTCGTTTATGTTAATGGTTCTTTAACTTTTTACATTTTCAAGAAAAATCCGGCATATTGCTCAAACTATCTCAAAAATCAGCACATACGGAAATAACTATTAAAAAAAAGACAAAAAAAGATACAACGGAGCTTGTTATTTTCAATTCCGCAATATCATTTTTTGTCTTTATAATAATATGTATCATTTTCCGCACCTTATAAACGCAGCAGACACAGAGAATATCCCATGTATCTGTTCCGTTTTTCCTTTATTTTTTCTATTGTCCGTCTGATACGCTTCGCCTTTACAGCAAAAAATCCCTTCAACGCATTGACCGTAAAAAACACACCATTGGAAATGTGTTCAGCTATTCTGTACAGTTTGGATTGGATGTTTTGAACAGAATAGTTTTTGCCCGCTTTTATTTCGGATTGGATGCAATAAACGGGGCCGAGATCAATTTTTGAGGGAGATTCGTTGCAGAAAGACTCTGCATTGCGGGAAATTTCAGAATGGATGGAAATTACTTGATCACAAAATTCAGACACAGCAAAGCTGCCCGTCAAACCTTCATTCAACAGACAGCAAACCTTAATGTCTTGCATGACACACCCGTCGGCGGTCATCGTTGTTTCATAATCAAACATATCATCCAATCCAATTTTTACAATATGAAACTTACCTGCAATATAACACAACAAAAATAAATGTCAAGAATTTTTATGCAAAAATATCATTTTTTTACAAAAAAAATCGGAATCAAACAGTTTTTTTCCAAAAAATACAGTTATCCTGCTTCAATTTTTCTCTTTTTTGAAACTGAAATAAGGATTATCAGGCGCGAACATAAGCTGTGAAAGTTCTATCTGTTTGCCGACGGGGTAAGGTGTGCCGAGTTTCTCCGCATTCTTCAAAACAGCTTCATAAAAATACTTTTTCTCCTCAAAAGAAGTCTGCGTTTCATCTCCGTTTTCAAACTTGCGGAAAAGCCACGGATCTTTCAGCCAACTCCGCCCCGACATAAACGAAGCTCCACCGCATTTCTGCATACGCTTGAGTGCTTTGCTCACACTGTCGATATCGCCGTTGAGCATGACAAACTGTCTGACACTCTGAATGAAACGGCAACTTCTTTCAATATGCTCATTTTCATCTATCGGCAGATACCCTTCCCTGACTGAACGGCTGTGCAGAATGAAAAAATCAGGAGCATCATCCATACTTTCACTCCATTCGGAAATAAATCCGAAACACTCATTTGCACTTTCAAAACCCATACGCATTTTGACACTCAAAACCATTTCAGGACACCGCCCGCGGATCGCACGGCAAATTTCACGCATAAGCAGAGGTTCTTTTAGCATTGCTCCGCCGCTTCTGTGCCGCAAAACCTGTCCCGACGGACAGCCGAAGTTCAAATTTATACCGCTTATGCCGAATTTTGAAGCAACAGCGGCACTTTCCGCCAGCATTGACGGAGAATTGCCCATGAGCTGCAGAACGGTTTTAGAATTTTCATAAGGCTTTAAAAAATTTCTGAACTCTTTTTCTTTCGGCACATGCTCCGATATACGCATGAAAGGCGTTACGAAATTGTCGCACAAATCCTCCTCTGCAGCAGTTTTTATCAGCGCAGGAGTCATAACTCCTTCAAGCGGAGCAGGACACGGTGCAAGCATTTTGCACGGCACAACTTTTTCCGCGGCACAAGGGTCAAGTTCCGACAGAAATTTCATCACAAAATCCCGCTTGTACGCCAGAGGATGCGGCAAAGTCAGTTTTCTGCTCGCTCTTGCAATATTTTCCATCCATATAATATCCACATCAAGCGTGCGTGATTCATGAAATCCGTGATCAGCAGGCCGACCGAAAAGCACTTCCGTTTCCTGTGTAAGTTTCAACAAATCCTCCGCTTCAAGTTCCGTTTCAGCCGCAAGTGCCATATTGAAAAAATCAGGCGTCCCGTCAGGACAATCCACAGGCGCAGTCCGACCGATCGAACTGCGTTTGATATTCGTTATACCATGCGTTGACAGATACTTTATCGCATCATCAAATCTCTGCGGCACATCGCCCAGATTACCGCCGAGAGCTAAAAATATTTTTCTATTCATCAATTTTACTTTATTTTATTTGAATTTTCTGCATTATAGATGTATATTAACAGCATTTTACAGAATTTCAAGTGGAATGGGACATAAAAGTGAAAAAGTTCAAGGTTTTTTTTATGGGCGCAGGCGAAATCGCCATCCCCATTTTTGAAAAATTGATCAACTCGGATCAGCTCGAACTCGTCGGCTGCGCCACCCAGATCGACCGGCCCGCAGGCAGAAAAAAAATTCTCACACCGACTCCTGTCGGTTTGCGCGCCGCCGAACTCGGTATCCC
>JAZRBX010000085.1:0-3216 GCA_045635285.1 Victivallaceae bacterium | reverse complement strand
CCCGTGGCGATAATTACGCTGTCGGCTGGTATGATTTCACCGTCAATGCCACCGATGCCATGCGTCAGTTTTTGAAAAAAACTTACAACAAGCATGATATTTTTTATGTTGAACATACTGCCCCCTGCCCCTACACTGACCAGTTCCCGTTTGCCGCCTGCGGTGTTCCCGGCATCTGGATATTCCGCAAAAATTGTGAAGCTGGTATTTTCTTCCACCACCGTGTAGACAACGATGCTGAAGTCATCGGCTTTGAAGATTTTGCCAAAATCATTCACGCCTCCGCCGATCTGCTGGAGGATATTGCCAACCGTGAAGACATCAGCGAACTCAAAGGCATCCCCTGTGAAATTCAGAAAGAAATCGACAGTGAATTCAACGCCGTCTACGGCGGTTTCTGAAAAACGGCAAACAAAAAATACAATCACAGAGAAGAATAAATACTTTTCTTCATTCGGTATTTTTTCATAAAAAAAAATTGATTTATCTCCTTTTTGCGGAATTTTACTTCAAAATGAAGCAGAAAGGAGTTTTTTATGAAATATGTCGGGCATCTGCCGGGACATGACCGTTTGTATGATTATCTGCGTTATGAAATAATGCCGCAGACAGGAGCAGACGGCAGAGCGGGATTCCGCGTCTTCGCCAATGGGTCATCTCATGCAGTTTATATTTATGAGGATATTGCCACGGGGCAGAGAGTTGTCGGCAAATTTTTCAATAACGGCAGTAATTTTGAACATGCCGGCAGAAAAATGTACCGTGAATTGAACAATATCAATGAATTCAGAACTTATCTCGGCAAATATCACTATGCGGCAAGAGTTTTGGGCTGCAATGAGAGTTTAAACTGTCTGCTGGTCACGGAATATTGTTTCGGCGAACCGATGGATGAAATAATTTTGAAGGCTATATACAGCAGAGGAGCAGATCATTTGTACCGCAAACTTACGGCACTTGCCCTTTTTTCAGCCACGGTACACAACCGTTCGGCCCGCCCGGAAATGGTTGACTTTCAAAGTGTCTGCAATTATTTTGAAAATATTGTCGATAATCTTCACAATGTTGCCGATGAAACACAGAGAAACTGCCTGAAACATTTATGCAGTAAATGGCGGCATGAGCCTCTGATGTATCAGGACCAGAAAGTTCTGGTACACGGGGATGCGACTCCTGCAAATTTCTTTTTCGGGGACGGTCTTCATGTCATAACTTTTGACCTGGAGCGTATGCACAGGAACGACAGAGTTTTTGACATTGGGAGGATTGTCGGAGAATTGCAGCATTTCTTTCTTTTCAACACAGCGAACAAGTATGCGGCAGAGCCGTTTATCAGACATTTTCTCTATGAATACTCGTCGCATTTCCCGAACCGGGAGAGTGCCTTTACTTCCATTACCAAGAGAGTGCCTTTTTATATGGCGGCAAATCTTCTGCGGATAAGCAGAAACTCTTATCTGCCGTTCGACTACCGCAAACAACTTGTGCATGAAGCAATAATAACTCTGAAAAGCGGATGGAGGCAAAAATGATAAAGGGGTTGATTTTTGATTTAAACGGAACTTTGATTGATATTTACACTTCCGAAAGCGATGAAAAAATTTACCGTCTGCTGTCAAATTTTCTCGACTACTACGGCATAACCATCTCCCCCGATACAATTAAATACGAATACTTTTCAATCCTCGCCGGACAGAAAAAGGAAAGTATTGAAGAATTCCCGGAATTTGATGTGATAAGACTTTTTGAACAGCTGCTTGATAAATATGCTCCATACGGCAAAGAACGCCCCTCGCCTGAAACTATGGCAATATTATTCCGTGCTGCGGGGCGGTACAAACTTGCACTTTACGATGATGTATTCAATGTTCTTGAAAATCTCTCCCGCACCTACCCGATGTCGGCAGTTTCCGACGGTCAGAAAATATGGGCAATCCCCGAACTTGAATCGCTCGGTCTGGATAGATTTTTCAAGCATACAGTAATTTCAAGCGAACATCATTTCCGCAAACCAGATCCGCAAATGTTTGAAATGGCTCTGGAAAAAATGCACCTCGCCCCCGACGAAGCGATTTTTGTAGGCAACGACATGTACCGTGATATTTACGGAGCGCACAATATCGGGATGAAAACAGTTTTTTTCCGTTCAAATCAGGGTGAACAGTCTTACAGCGGAGCGGAGGCGGATTACATTATTTACAATTTCCGTGAATTGCTCAATGCCGTTGATTTTCTGAACAACAACTGACAAAATGGAATTTTCTCACCAATTTTGAAGCATAGCAGCACAATTACTGGTGATAGAATCTACCCCGAGTTTGATAAGATGTTCTGCATGAGCAGGATTATCAACTGTCCAGACTGCAAAATATTTGCCTGCATCATGAACCGCTTTAACCAATTCGGCAGTAATATGAGGATGACAGGCCCCGTCAACACCGTCAACACCGAGTTCTTCAAGTTTGGCAACAAGTTCTTCGGGCTTGACAAGACCGTAATCACGGCTCAAACTGTTGAGCCACAAAGCTTTGCACTGCGGCATAGCTTTCTTTATCGAACTTATGAGATTTTCTGAAAAAGCGATAAAAACGATCTGATCGGGATTTATATTTGCTTTTTCCACGACCTCTTTAACGGCGGGAACGAGAGCCGGGTTGCTGTTTTTAAGTTCAATATAAAACTCTCTTCCATCTCCGAGATACTGAAAAGCCTCTTCCAGAAGCGGAATTTTTTCATTGGGATATTTTTTCTGATATGCGGCAGAAACGCAAATTTCCTGCAGCTCATCATAAGTTACTTCCTCCACATTGACAATTTTATCGCCCATTCTGGAAGTAAAGTTGTCGTGAGCGATAATAACTTTGCCGTCGGTAGTCAAATGCACATCACATTCCATACCGTCAGTTTTGCGTTCAAGTGACAATTTGAATGCCGCCAGAGTATTTTCCGGGGCATCAAAAGATTCGCCGCGGTGAGAAATCCATTTTACCATTTTTTATCTCCGTTTTTACAAAGGTTTGATTTTCATCTATTGTAATATATACCATTTCTGAAACAATGCAAATTTTTTTTTATTTTTATTTCGGTTATGTTTTATTTTTCTGCATTGAAAAATCTTTTCTCCATGTTATATTAAGTAAATAAATAAACAAATAAAAACAAAGGATATATCATGGATAAAAAACTTCTCACAATTCAGGATATTTCATGCTTCGG
>JAZRBX010000084.1:0-5885 GCA_045635285.1 Victivallaceae bacterium | reverse complement strand
TCGGTCATCGGCAAAAAGCTGTTCAAAGTCGATGTGCTGGGGCTCGGAGATGTAAAATTCATGGCGGCAACAGCTTTTCTGATGGGAGCAGGATTGATCGGAGTATTTTTTTCGGGGCTTCTGATAGCGTCGCTCGGAGGTTTTCTCTGGGGAGTATTCTCTGCGTTGAAAAACAAAAAAAGCATCCGCAGAGCGACACTGCCTTTCGGACCTTTTCTGTCCTTCGGCATGGTTGCGGTGCTTTATATTCCGTGGAATTTTCTGTATAATTTCTTTTTTCTTCAAAGATAAAAAGGCTCTTTATTATTAATAAGTTGACAAATTGCAAAAGTGGTGTTATATTATGAATATGAAAAACAACAAAACAATTTTAGTCCTCAACGGTCCGAACCTGCAGCTGCTCGGCAAGCGGGAAGTTGCTGTTTACGGAAATGAAACACTTGAGATCATTGCCGGCAAAATGAAAGCTCATGCCGCTGAATTGTGGAATGATGCCGAACTGATATTTTTCCAGAGCTGCATAGAGGGCGAACTGGTCAGCAGGATCGGTGATATTGTCCTCGAACAGAATATCGACGGAATAATTTTCAATCCCGGAGCATACACTCATACAAGTATTGCAATCCTTGACGCCTTGCGTGCTTTGAATGGCAAAGTTCCCGTCATCGAGGTCCATTTAAGCAATGTTCACAGCAGAGAAGATTACCGCAAAAAACTCATTACCACCGAAGCCGCATACGGCGTTATCGCAGGGTTCGGCAGCAATTCGTATATTCTTGCGCTCGATGCGCTGGCTGATATATTCACAAATAAAACCAACCTTTAACCAAAAGGATTTATTATGAAAGTCGAAGAAATCAAAACTATCGTGAAACTCATGGCTGAAAACGATATAACCGAATTCAAAATCGAAGCAGAAGGCCATAACCTCTGCATCAAACGCGGCAACACCGTTCCCGCTGCAGCTCCCGTAGTTATGGCTGCTCCTGCACCTGTCGCAGCTGCACCTGCTCCCGCTCCTGCCGCAGCCGCCGCCCCCGCAGCACCTGCTCCCGCCAAAGTCATTGAATCTCCGCTGGTCGGAACTTTCTACCGTTCAGCTTCCCCCGAAGCAGAACCTTTTGTCCAGATCGGTTCCAAAGTTACTCCCGATACCACCGTCTGCATCATCGAAGCAATGAAAGTCATGAACGAAGTCAAAGCCGAAAAAAGCGGCATTATCAAAGAAATCCTCGTTGAAAACGGAAACCCCGTTGAATACGGTATGCCTATTTTCGTCATTGAATAATAAACGCAAATTGTCATTTGCTGTTTAACGGAGGAAACAGATGTTTAATAAGATTTTGATTGCCAACCGCGGAGAGATCGCGTTGCGTATTATCCGTGCCTGCCGTGAATTGGGTGTACGCACTGTTGCAGTTTATTCGCAGGCAGATGCCGACAGTCTGCCGGTACGCATGGCGGATGAAGCGGTTTGTATCGGACCTGCACAGTCTGCTTCAAGTTACCTGCTGATCGACCGTATTCTTTCGGTCGCGGCGATCTGTGATGTCGATGCCATTCATCCCGGTTTCGGTTTTCTGGCTGAAAATGCATACTTTGCCGAAGCATGCCGCAAACACGGCATAACTTTCATCGGTCCCACCCCCGAAGCCATGCGTGCCCTCGGCGACAAAGCCATCGCCCGCAGTACAATGAAAAAAGCAGGAGTTCCTATTACTCCGGGCAGCGACGGTCTGATTGAAAACGAAGAACAAGCCCTCGCCATGGCGGAAAAACTCAAATACCCCGTCATCATCAAAGCCGTTGCCGGCGGCGGCGGCAGAGGTATGCGTATCGCTCACAATAACGCCAGTTTGATACAGGGTTTCCATGCCGCCAAAAGCGAAGCTGAAAATGCTTTCGGCAACGGCGATTTGTATATGGAAAAATTCATCGTCAATCCGCGCCATATCGAAGTGCAGATCATCGGCGATAATCACGGACATGTCGTGCATCTGGGCGAAAGAGACTGGAGTATGCAGCGCCGCAACCAGAAACTTGTTGAGGAATCCCCCTCTCCCGTCATGCTCGCCAACCCCAAACTCCGTGAAGAAATCGGTCAGGCCGCCGTCAAAGCCGCCAAAGCAGCCAATTATACAAACGCCGGAACGATTGAATTTCTTTACTCCGAAGGTAAATTCTACTTCATGGAAATGAATACACGAATTCAGGTCGAACACCCCGTTACCGAAATGGTTACAGGCGTCGATCTCATCAAGGAGATGATCCGTGTCGCTGCCGGAGAAAAACTCTCTTTCCGCCAGAAAGATATTACACTCCGCGGACATGCCATCGAATGCCGTATCAATGCAGAGGACCCGAAACGCAATTTTGCCCCCTGCCCCGGCACTCTTACAACATTTATCCCCCCAGGCGGCAGAGGTGTCCGCGTGGATACACATTCATTCAGCGGCTACAAGATCCCGCCCTACTATGACAGCATGATCGGCAAACTCATCGTTCACGGCAGTACCCGTGCGGAAGCCATTGCCATCTGCCGCAGAGCTTTGCAGGAATTTGTCATCGAAGGTGTCAAAACCACGATCCCGTTCCAGCTCAAAATCATCAATCACAAAGATTTTACCGCCGGCAAATACGATACCGGGTTCGTCGAAAAAATGTTACTGGATAAAAAATCCGATTCAAAAAACAAGGAGAAAAAATAATGCGTACTGTTGAAGAAAAACAAAACAATTCAAGTGCAAAAGAAGAAAAAGTCATCGTTTCTCCCGTCGAAGATCAGTCTTTCGGAGAATTGAAAATCCATGAAAATGTGATCTCCTCCCTCGTCCGCCACGCAACTCTGGCACAGGAAGGCGTTTCCCGTCTCTCCGGAAACAACTTTGTCGATACCATCGGCGAAATCGTCGGCAGCCGCCGCATTCAGGATCGTGCCATCATCGTCAAACTTGCCGATGACAACCGCATCGAAATCGAAGTCAAAGTCGTAGTCAAATTCGGTTATGTCGTTCCTGAAATCGCAACTACCATTCAGAAAAGCGTTATCACCGAAGTCGAAAATATCACCGGCATGACCGTTACCGCCGTCAATGTTACTGTTCAGGATGTCGAAGATCAGTACATCGAAGACGACGAAGAAGAAAACGAATAATCTTATTCTGTGAACACGGACTTTTCTCTGTTTTCTGCAGAGATAAGTCCTTTTTTGCATACACTGTAACTTATGGAAAAGAAAATTACAATTGTGCTTGACAGACTCCGCAGTGCCCACAATGTCGGAAATATTTTCCGCATTGCCGAAGCGGTCGGTGCAGATATTGCAGGGTGCGGATACACTCCGCTTCCGCCGCATGACAAACTGGCAAAAACCGCCATGGGAACTGACCTTACCGTACCGTCAAGACATTTTGAAAACTCATGCGAAGCTGTAACGACCTTGAAAGCAGAGGGTTACAAAATGGTTCTTGCCGTTGAAAGCGGTTTTGAAGAAAAACTTGCATGGGAATGTGATTATGATTTTCCGCTGGCTTTGATTTTCGGTAATGAGGCATTGGGCATCGACCCCGAAGCGATAAAACTCTGCGACGGGGTTGTCAGTCTGCCGATGTTCGGCGACAAAGCCTCGATAAATGTCGGCAATTCTGCGGCAGCGGTGTTGTATGCGGTGCTTAACAAGTGCGGCATCCGCCGTTTTTGAGGTGAAAATATGAAAATTCGTCTGATCGGTAAAAATTTGAATGATATAAAAGACATCCTGCGGCAATTCAATATGCAGATCATTGAATCAGGAACTCCTGAACTCGTTGTCGCTCACGGCGGCGATGGAACGATGCTTGCTTCCGAACGGGAATTTCCCGGTGTACCGAAACTTCTTCTGCGTGATTGCCGTACCGCTCCCCAATGCGAGGACCATTCTTATTGTACCATTCTGCAGAATTTCATTGACGGAAAACTTGCCGCCGTCAAACTTCCGAAACTTGCTGCCGAAGTCAAAGGCGAAAGATTTTTGGCGATAAATGATATTTTCATCCACAATTTTGAGCGTATGCACGCTTTGCGTTACAGTGTCAGGATCAATGATGAACTCTATGCCAAAGAGGTTGTCGGTGATGCAGTCGGACTTTCCAGTGTGCATGGCAGCACCGCCTATTACAAAAGCATTACGCACAGTATTTTCCGCACCGGTATCGGTCTTTCTTTCAGCAATTCCACCGAAGAGGTCAATCATCTGGTGCTTCCGGAAAATTCCGTGGTCAAAGTCGTTATCATCAGAGGTCCGGGACTCATTATCTCCGACAACGACAGCCGCACGATGCAAGTTGAAGAAAAAGATGAAGTCATTTTAAAACAGTCGGACAACGAATACGGAATTTTCTACGGGCTGAATGAATTCATGTGTCCCAAATGCCGTATTCTGCGTCATCCGAATAAATCACCGTATCAGGGTTACATCGCACCATGAAAGCACCCGCCGATTTTAAATGTATGCGCTGCGGCAACTGCTGCAAATGGCACGGCTTCGTGCGGCTCAAAGATGAAGAAATCGACCAAATCGCTGCATTTATGCAAATGAGTGTGAACGATTTTTTGGATAAATATACCATATTGACGCCCGATCGCCGTTCGCTGTCATTGACCGAACGCGAAAACGGAGAATGTATTTTTTATGATGCGGTATCATCTCTCTGCATGATACAGAAAGTCAAACCGCAGCAATGTATAGATTTTCCGCAGTTGTGGAATTTCGACAACTGGGAAAACGAATGTGAAGGAGCAAAGATAAAAAATGGAATCGAATCCTGATTTCAATGCAAAAGCACTCGGCAGTATCATCGTACTGTCAGGTCCGAGCGGTGTCGGCAAATCCACCATTATCAAAAAAGTCAGAGAACGCATGAAAAATCTGCGTTTTTCCGTTTCATGCACCACCCGTCCGATGCGTCAGGGGGAAACTGCGGATGTGGATTATCACTTCCTTACCAGAGAAGAATTCATCCGCCGCCGTGAAAATGGCGAATTTATCGAAAGTGCGGAGGTTTTCGCCAACTGCTACGGAACTTTGAAAAGCGAAGTCATGAGCATTGCCGAAAACGGTGAAAATGTCGTTCTCGACATCGATGTTCAGGGGGCTTTGCAAATCATGGAAAAAGCAAAAAATGATCCCCTGCTCGCCAAAGAAGTCGAATTTATTTTCATCGTCCCCCCCTCAATGGAAGAACTTGAACGCCGTCTGCGCTCCCGGGCAACAGACAGCGTAGAGCAGATAACCTTGCGTCTGGGCAAAGCCGCCCACGAACTTTCATTCTGGCAGAAATACGAATGGCTGATAATCAATGATGACGCAGACTCGGCGGCAGAGCGTCTTTATCAGCTGATAAACAATTTCTCCTGCGCCGTCAAAAAACGTTAAGGAGTTTATATGGCAGAAGCAGTAAAAAAACATATCGTTCTCGGAATTACCGGAGGCATCGCAGCTTACAAAAGTGCCATGCTCTGCAGTATGCTTACACAGCACGATTACGAAGTCAAAGTCGCAATGACTGAAAATGCGGAAAAATTTGTAACTCCGCTCACTTTCAAAACTCTCTCCCGCAACGATGTTATGACCTCGCTCTGGGAAGAAAACACCTGGCGTCCCGGTCATATTTCATGGGCGGACTGGGCAGACATGCTGCTCATTGTCCCTGCAACCGCCAATATCATCGGCAAAATCGCAAACGGCATTGCCGATGATGCGCTTTCAACTCTGGCAATCTGCATGAAACCTGCAAAAATCATGCTCGCCCCCGCCATGAATCCTGCCATGTGGAACAATATTTTCGTTCAAAAAAATATCGCACTTCTGCGTGAAAACAATGTGCAGTTCTGCGGCCCCGCCGACG
>JAZRBX010000083.1:0-2472 GCA_045635285.1 Victivallaceae bacterium | reverse complement strand
GTACCTTTTTGATCGCGGGACAAAGCGGTAACAAAAGCACTGCCGACGAGACCGGTGATACCGGTAACAAAAATTTTCTTCATAATTTTACCTGTTTTTGCCGTTTGCACGGCGGTTTTTATTTATATGTTTAAAACTCATAACCAATAAATATACAATGCAGTATTTAACATATCATGTTTTTGCATTTTTTCAAGTTTTAAAGTAAATATTTTCGATACATTTTATCATTTATTGCCTCAAATGCTTGATTTTGCCGTGCAATGTGCTAAATTATCAGTAAATAAAGACAAACTGCAAAGGAAAAAAGTTATGAAAATCCTAAATTTCGGCTCTCTCAACATAGATAATGTTTACCGTGTACCGCATATAGTGCGTCCGGGAGAAACATTGTCCGCCTCTTCAAATACGATTTTTGCAGGCGGCAAAGGACTCAATCAATCTATCGCCATCGCCCGTGCCGGTGCTGAAATATTTCACGCCGGAATGATCGGCAAAGACGGATTATTTCTCAAAGAATTACTGGAATCCAACGGTGTAAACTGTTCATTTTTAAAAATTTCCGATTCTATCCCCAGCGGAAACGCATTGATCCAAGTCGCTGATGACGGAGAAAACAGTATCGTCCTTTTCGGCGGTGCAAATCAATCCGTTTCTGCTGAATACGCCGCCGAAGTGCTGGAAAATTTCGGAGAAAATGATATTATCGTCCTGCAGAATGAAATCTCCTCCATATCAGAAATCATCCGTATCGCCGCTGAACGGAAAATCAGAATTTTTTTCAACCCCGCCCCGATGAACAGCAATGTTCTGACATTTCCGCTTGATAAAGCAGATACACTTATCGTCAATGAAACTGAAATGGAAGAACTGCAGAAAAATGATTTTGATATATCTTCATGCAATCTCCTCCTGACTATGGGGGCAAAAGGTGCTTCGTACCGCCCGAAAAACGGCGGCAAAGAAATTTTTGTTCCCGCAAACAAAGTCGGAAAAGTTGTCGATACCACCGGTGCCGGAGATACTTTCATCGGTTATTTTGTCGCCGGACTTGCCAAAGATCTTGACATCGAAAAAAGTCTGAAAAATGCCGCCAAAGCAGCAGGAATTTCCATCACACGCCCCGGAGCTGCCGTATCCATACCGCATTTCTCCGAACTTTAAAATTCCGCGGCACCGGTATCTTTTCCGTAATTCTCTGCCTACTGACAATCTTGCAATTTATGTATAAAAAAATACGCCCCTGAAATTTTCGGGGGCGTATTCTTTATTTATTGTTTTCTTTCAGAGAAAGCAACAATTATTTGTCAAAAGCATGACCGGCAGAACCGAGAACTTCACGGTTTTTGCGCATGTAAAGCTGTTTGAGGCTTTCGCGTGCGGGACCGAGATATTTACGGGGGTCGAATTCTGCGGGTTTGTCCATAAAGACTTTGCGGATGGCTGCGGTCATAGCGAGGCGGCCGTCAGAGTCGATATTGATTTTGCAAACTGCGCTCTTGGCAGCTTCACGGAGCTGATCTTCGCCGATACCGATAGCATCTTTGAGTTTGCCGCCGTTTTCATTGATGATTTTGACGAGGTCCTGGGGAACTGAAGAAGAACCGTGGAGGACGATGGGGAAACCGGGGATGCGTTTTTCGATTTCAGCGAGGATGTCCAGACGGATTTTAGGATCAGTACCGGGTTTGAATTTGAAAGCACCGTGTGAAGTACCGATAGCGATAGCGAGGCTGTCAACACCGGTTTTTTTGACGAAGTCTTCGACTTCTTCGGGACGGGTATAGGTGTGAGTTTCAGATTCGACATCGTCTTCTTTACCTGCGAGAACGCCGAGTTCGCCTTCGACGGTAACATCGTGAGCGTGAGCGTATTCAACAACTTTTTTGGTCAAAGCGACGTTTTCGTCATAGGAGAAATGTGAACCGTCGATCATGACAGAGGAGAAACCGAAATCGATGCAGCTTTTGCAGGTTTCAAAATCGGGACCATGGTCGAGATGGAGAACGATCGGAATGGGATTGCCGTCGGGAGCAATTTCTTTGGCATATTCAACAGCACCCTGAGCCATATAGCGGAGCAGAGTCTGGTTTGCGTATTCACGGGCACCTTTGGAAACCTGAAGGATCAGGGGGGACTCAGTTTCCACGCAAGCCTGAATGATGGCCTGGAGCTGTTCCATATTGTTGAAGTTGTAGGCGGGGATGGCATAGCCACCCTTGACAGCTTTGGCAAACAGCTCGCGGGTGTTGACCAAGCCGAGATCCTTGTAGTTGACCATAATGAATCGACTCCTGTTGAAAAAAACGTTTAAAAATTATCGGACAAGTCCGACATACCATACGTTGTATAAGATAGCTCCAAAACAGTTTTTTTCAAGTTCAGAACGCGATTTTTACAACAAAAACCCTGTCGGATGCCGATAAAATGCTTTTCGGAGTTGCATTTAAGCGATTTTGCCGTTATATTAGA
>JAZRBX010000082.1:0-3528 GCA_045635285.1 Victivallaceae bacterium | reverse complement strand
CGTTTTTTTCTGTTATTCTTTCATTTTAAATGATATATTCAGAAAAAATGCCGTCCTTCAGGAATTTATCGTTAAAATACCGCTTTCAAAAAGATACCACAATGTACCGACCGTCGCTAAAATCACAATGAGCAATGTCAGCAATGCAAGTTTCAACAGATTGCGTTTGATGAACAAATAGGCTTTTTTGTGAGCTGCCGGAGCTTCCGCCAGAGTAGGATAATTGGAAAGATACTTACTGATGTCATCACGGAGGGCTTTCACATTCTGATAGCGGTCATCGGGATTCAGAGCCATAGCCTTGCGGCAGATGGATTCCAGTTCCGGGCGGACCGCCCTTATCTCATTTCGCATTTCGATATTGCGTATAATACTGCCGTCAGAGGTCATCTGCATAAGCTCACTTACTTCCGCATTTTCCCAGAAAGCCGCAGGACTGCGGAAAGTCAGGATCGAAAACAGGATCGCTCCCAATGAATAAACATCTGTTCTTTCATCAAAAGCACTTTCATTGCCTGATGCCTGTTCCGGCGCCATATATCCCGGAGTTCCTGCTGTATTGATGGAAGTTTTATCCGCTTCCGCAGTAACTTTTTTATGCTCTCTATCGATATATCTGGCAAGCCCCCAGTCAAGCACCTGCACTTCACCGAACTTACCGATATGAATATTGGCAGGTTTCAAATCAAGGTGCAGAATATTCTGTGAATGAGCAAATTCAACCGCATGACATATTCTCTGGAAAGAATAAAGCATTTTGCGTTCATGGTAAAACGACAGCAATTCAGTATCGTTGTTGCGCATACGCATCAGAAGAGTCGACAGAATCATCCCCGTAAGGTGCGTCATAACAAAATACGGCGCCATATTGGAATCAAGCCCGATGTCGTGAATAGGAACAATAAACGGGTGTTCCAGAGAAGCGGTAATGCGTGCCTCATTCACAAATTTTGCCACATCTTCTTTGGAACGCTCCTTGAAATCCGGCATCATGGCGAGAGCGACATTACGATTGGTATCACTGTCATAAACCAGCAGTACGGCTTTCATACCGCCGATTCCGATGGTGCGGATAAACTTGTAACGGTCCCTCGGCTTCATGGAAAGTTCTTTAAGCAGCGAAGAATCACCCGGCATAATAACCGGTTTTTTTTCATTTTCGGACCGGATGATCCTTGTTACCATAGTTTTTAATTCTTCTTCCATATATGTATTACGCCTTTTTGCGACTAAGCTTCATTTTTTTGCTGCCGTCAACAATATCGCGGGTAATCAGACAGTAATTGTTATTTTTCTTTTCAGAGGGAGCATCATACATAATATCGAGCATCAGATTTTCCAGAATGGCACGCAAGCCTCTGGCTCCGGTGCCTTTGGTGTACGCTTTCTCTGCCAGAGCGTCAAGTGCATCGGGAGCAAATTCCAGTTCGATACCCTCAAGTTCGAGCAATTTTTTGTACTGTTTGATCAAAGCGTTTTTAGGTTCGGTAAGGATGCGGATAAGATCCTCTTTGCCGAGCTGACGCAAATTGGTGATCATCGGCAGACGGCCGGCAAACTCAGGAATAAGTCCGAAACGGATCAAATCTTCAGGTTCACAGAAACTCAAAGCATCACTCATTATTTTTTTGCTTTCATCAGCTTTTGACTGCTGCTCCTGATCACTGGTGAAACCGAGCTGCTGTTTATTGCATCTGCGCTGGTTTATTTTGTCAAGGCCGACAAAAGCACCGCCGCAGATAAAAAGAATATTGGAAGTATCAACCTGCAGAAATTCCTGTTCAGGATGTTTGCGTCCGCCCTTGGGAGGAACATTGGCAACAGTACCTTCAAGAATTTTGAGCAGAGCCTGCTGGACCCCCTCACCCGAAACATCACGGGTAATAGAAACATTTTCCGTACGGCGGGCGATCTTGTCGATTTCATCGACATAAATGATACCGATTTGAGCCTTGGCAATATCATAATCAGCAGCCTGCACGAGGCGGAGAATGATATTTTCGACATCTTCACCGACATAACCTGCTTCTGTCAAAGTAGTTGCATCACAAATACAGAACGGCACATCCAGCAAACGGGCAAGTGATCTTGCAAGCAGAGTTTTGCCGCTGCCGGTAGGACCGAGCAAAAGGACATTGCTTTTGTCAAGGACGACATCGCTTCCTTTTTTGTCCAGTGAGGACTGAAGTCTTTTGTAATGATTATGAACGGCAACGGAGAGAACTTTTTTGGCATGTTCCTGACCGATGACGAATTTGTCAAGTTCTTTTTTGATTTCAGCGGGAACGGGAACATTGAGCTGCTGGATAAATTTTTTCAAATCCTTGCTCAAAGCCTTGTTTTTCGCACCCGTATTGTCTACGTCATTGCCGTACAGCTGATCATAAGCGAGAGTCAGACAGTCACTGCAGATGCCGATACCGCTGAATCCGCTCTGCAAAAATGCCAGATTCGGATCATCCTTAACGGAACGCCCGCAGAAAGCACAGCGCAATTCATTATCTTTTTTATTATTTGAAGCCATGATTATTTCTTCTTTCCTTTACCGGCAACGACCTGATCGACCAAACCGTATTCAACGGCTTCGGCGGCAGAGAGAAAATAATCTCTGTCCATATCCTTGGCAACCTGCTTTTCTGTTTTGCCGGAATGTTGAGCGATAAGTTTGGTCAGAACATCATTCAAACGTTGACTTTCTTCAAAATGACGCTTCATGTCATGAATAGTACCCTCGGTGCCGCTTGAAACACTGTGGATCATAATGCGGCTGTTGGGCAGAGCATAACGGTGCCCGGGAGCGCCGGCACAAAGCAGAACAGCCCCCATGGAAGCACATTGACCGATACAGTAAGTATGAACTTCACATGAAAGGATCTGCATAGTGTCATAAATCGCAAGTCCTGCGGTTACAGAGCCGCCGGGACTGTTGATGTAAAGCTGAATAGGTTTGGCAGGATCTTCAGCCTGCAGAAAAAGCAGCTGTGCAACGATCAGATTGGCAACATCATCTGTAACAGGAGTACCGAGCAGAATGATTCTGTCTTTGAGCAAACGTGAAAAAATGTCATAACCGCGTTCCCCCTGACCGGTTTGTTCCACAACCATGGGAACCAACATTGATTTATCTTTCATAATCAACCCCTTTCTGTTGTATTTTCAGTAACGATAGTTATTTTTTTCGGTAAAAAAGCCGATTTCGGAAAAACTTTTCTGAAACCGGCTTTTTTTATGCAGACTTCAGAGTTTATTTTTGCAGCTGAAGTCGTTTAAATCTCAAAAATTACTTTTTGATATTGTCTGCGACAAACTGCAGGACTTTGGCAGAGAGCATATTGAAGTAGAGTTCTTCGATATTGCCGTTCTTTTCCAAAGTTGCACGCAATTCTTTGGGCTTGTAGCCGTAGTAAGAACTCATAACAGCGATCTGCTGATCCACTTCTTCATTGGCAACAGAGATTTTTTCCAGACGGGCGATCTTGCGGAGGATCAAGCTGCGGCGGAGAGATTTCTTGGCATTTTCTTCGGCGG
>JAZRBX010000081.1:0-7692 GCA_045635285.1 Victivallaceae bacterium | reverse complement strand
AATCTGAAAAAAATTCGCAAAAAATGCAAAACAAAAAAAGTGCCGCATACGGAAAATGCGACATTCAAAATCCACAAATCATTGAAAAACAAACGGATATAAGTCGGAGGCCAAGCGGTCTTAGGAAGACAATTAGGGGCTACAACTCCTTGGCTCACAGAACGACATGGCTACGATCCGACTTAATCTGAAAAAAATTCGCAAAAAATGCAAAACAAAAAAAGTGCCGCATACGGAAAATGCGACATTCAAAATCCACAAATCATTGAAAAACAAACGGATATACCCCTCCTGAAACATAATTAATTTTATTTTACAACAAAGACAACATTTTTTCAGCATTTCGCAAGCAATCCGTCAACAATTATCACGCTTCATCCGCCACCTTCGCCGCGCACACTCCGCCTCCATTCTCATAATTTCTTCAAACACAACAAATTCAATATATCAAACTGTCATTATCATTCAAATAATCCTGATCCGTCAGAAAAAACTCTTTTTATCACCGCAAAAAAACAAAAATATTATGAACTTTGAATCTTTTTTTATAAATCGGATTGAAAAAACACAGAAGTTGCAGTATCTTATATAATATATATAGTTATAAATCAAATAAAAGGTCTTAAAATCAAACAGAAATGAAACATATACTCAAACATATCATTTTTTTGCTCACAGCATGCACAACTCTTTGCGGAGCAAATATTTCCAGTCTCAATTTTGAGCAGAACAGCTCAATAAAAATTCCCGATTCGCAGCTTCTGCTGCATATCCAGCAGCGCAAAGGTGTTACCTACGACCCCAAAATGGTCAATGAGGATATCAAACGCCTTTTCAAGACAGGGACTTTCCAAGATGTTAAAGCAGAAACACTTACAAACAGCGACGGCTCAATTTCTCTGACTTATATACTGACCGCAAAACCGCGTGTACGCAATGTTTCTTTCTATGGAAATGCAAAATACAGCAATCACGACCTCTATAAAGAAGTTACTGTCGTTGAAGGACTTGCACTCGACGATGCGAAGCTGCAGGAAAGTATTGACAACCTCAAAAAATTCTATCGCAGCAAAGGTTTCAATGATGCAACAATTTCTTTTCAGCTGCAAAAACAGGAAAATGAGGAAGTCGATGTAATTTTCAATATCAGCGAAAAACTCCGCCTCAAAGTCAACAATGTCCATTTTGAAGGCAATAAACTTTTTTCAAACCTCAAACTGAAGTTCGCCATCAACAATAAATGGTCGCC
This sequence comes from Victivallaceae bacterium, assembly GCA_045635285.1. Lineage (GTDB taxonomy): Bacteria > Verrucomicrobiota > Lentisphaeria > Victivallales > Victivallaceae > RGIG5270. The sequence goes on along the minus strand of JAZRBX010000081.1, from coordinate 6,443 downwards.
TTTGAGCGGTCTTTTTGAAGTCGGATTGCTCAACCGTGACGAACTTGAGCTCGACAAGGCCCGCATCCGTGAACTTTACTGGAATGCCGGTTATCTCGATTTTGAAATCAAAGAACTCAAAATCGTTGCCAATGAAGATGATCCGGAATTTGTTGATATTTATTTCACCATTGAAGAAGGTCAACCGTACAAAGTCGGAAATTTAAGCATAAAAGGAAATACGATCTATCAGACAGAAGACCTTTCAAACTTTGTCGTACTCCGCAGCGGTGATGTTTTCAATTTTCAGAAAGAACAGGATTCCGCAAAAGGGATCTCCGCTCTCTATGAAGAACTCGGTTACGCTGATGTCCAATGCGAACCCGTACGCCGTGCAGATTACGAAAATCATGTAGTCGATATTGAATTTACCGTAACCGAAGGCCGCAAATATACCGTCCGCGATGTCATCATCTCCGGAAATATGGTTACAAAGGATAAAGTTATCCGCCGTGAACTTGCCATTCAGCCCGGCGACCCCGTTGACCGCAACCGCATTGAAGCAACACAATCCCGTTTGATGGGCATGGGGTATTTCAATGAGGTCAAAACCGTAGTAACAAACGCAGAATCAATCGCCGAAAAAGACATAAATATTCAAGTTGAAGAAAAAGACATGTTCAACTTCCGTATCGGTGCAGGCTTCTCCGATGTAAACAGTTTGATGGGTATGGCAGAAATTTCCAATAACAACTTCGATCTGCTCGACCCGTGGAACTGGTTTACCGGAGGCGGTCAAAAACTTCGTATTCAAGGTATTGTCGGTATTGAACGCATGGGGTTCAATGTCGATTTCTCTGAACCGTGGCTTTTTGACATGCCGCTCCGTTTCGATATCAACGGTTACATGAATCAATCAGAATATGATGATTGGGATGAAGACAGAGTCGGAGTCCGAACCTCCCTCACCCGCCGTATTTTCGATGATTTCACCTCAATTTCCGTCGCATACAAATTTGAAAATGTCGATGTCAAGCATATCAACAGCCGTGCTTCGTCTGAAATTACCCGTTACAGAGGCGATAATCTGGTCAGTCAATTCTCCATCATGCTCGACCGTGATACCCGCGACAGTCTGATGATGCCAACAAGCGGTTACAATATCAATGTCATGGGTGCATTTGCTCCTGACATTTTCGGAACTGATGACGGGTTCTACCGCACCGAACTCAAAGGAAGTATTTATTATCCGCTGTTTGACAATGCCATTATCCTCATGGCGGGTGCAAAATTCGGCGTAGTCGGCGGATTTGACGGCAAAGACGCTCCGATTTTTGAACGCTATTTCCTCGGCGGAGGCGATTCTATCCGGGGCTTTGAATTCCGTGAAATTTCCCCGAAAGACAGAAACGGCATCCGCAAAGGCGGTCAGACTATGCTCGTTGCCACTGCAGAAGTGTCCCATCCGATTTGGGATTTCATCCGCGGTGCGGCGTTCGTCGATGTCGGCAACACCTGGGACGACAGCTGGGAATTCGGCAATGTCAATATCGGCGTCGGTTACGGATTGCGTATCGTACTGCCTTATCTCAATGCACCTATCAAACTCGATCTTGCTTATCCCGTCCTCAATGAACAGGACGGTTACAAGAGCAAACTGCGTTTCCACTTCAATATGGGATTTACTTTCTGATGAACAAAAAACCTGAAAACCTTTACGAAATTATCCGCATACTCCGCGCCCCCGGCGGCTGTCCGTGGGACAGAGAACAAACCAGCGAAAGCGTAAGTTCATGCATGGCAGAAGAATGCGCCGAAGTACTCGAAGCTATTGACCTCAAAGATCCGGAACTTCTCTGCGAAGAACTCGGCGACCTCTGGATGAATGTCGTTTTTCAGGCAGTCATTGCAGAAGAGAAAGGCGAATTCACCTGGGAAGATGTCCAGAAAGGCATTTGCGAAAAAATGATCCGCCGCCATGCTCATGTTTTCGGCGATTTGAGCGCAGAAAGCTCAACCGATGTCCTCAAAATCTGGGACAAAATCAAAGCATCTGAAAAAAAGAAACACAAATCAGACTCCGTCATGGGCTCCATCCCCCCTGCTCTCTCCGCTTTGAATACAGCTGAAAAAATTCAAAAAAAAGCCGCAAAGTATGATTTCGACTGGTCATGCCAGAAAGATATTGTAAGCAAAATAAAAGAAGAACTGCTCGAAGTCGAAGAAGCTCTCGCTGCCAATGACGATGACTGCATCAATGAAGAACTCGGAGATTTGCTTTTTGCCGTAGTCAACCTCATCCGCTTCCGCAAACAGAAAACTTCAGAACAACTGCTGCGATCGGCAAACAGCAAATTTGTCAAACGTTTCCAATATATCGAAAGCGAACTCAAAAAACAAAACCGTTCTCTCGAAGATGCTTCTCTCGAAGAAATGGAAAAACTTTATCAGGAGGCTAAACAATGCTGAATCTGCGCCGCTGGAAATTTGTCTTGCTTTTGTCCGTTTTTCTCTGCTCCATGGTTCCTCCGCAGGCAAAAGCCATCGACCCTGTAACTATCGCCATCCTCGCCCCCATCGCCATCAAAGCCGCAAAAGTCATGCGTCCGTATATCCAGAAAGGTCTGGTCGCCGGAACAAAAGGCATTATCCAAACCGGTAAAGATACCCTCGAAATACTTTATTTGCCGTGGGGCGTGGTGCAAATGACCCTCGGTCTTCCTTTCGGCGGACTCGGACCCGGGCTGACCAATGTCGGCAAAGGGCTTATCGCTCCGTTCAAAGTCGTGGGAGATGTCCTGCTGCTGCCTATCCAATTCACAGGTTTTTTGAATAATTAAAACGCATTATGCCCATCCCCCCCTCAAAATACAAAGAATACGCAGAACGGGAAGAACTAAAAGCAATGCTTGCCGAATGGTACGGCGCACCCGAAGGCTCTCTGGAAATAATCAGCCATGACAAAGAAATCCGCACTCTCGCTGAACTTAACGATGAGTTCCTGAAACAAGTTATAAATGCCAATACCTATGCTCAAATCGAACTCGCCGCAAAATGGGAGGAAATCGTTTCTCCGCAGTTCGCTGCTCTGGTAAAATTCTCCTCTCTCGATGAAAACGGAGTACTTTTCCTCGAAATCAAACACAGTGCTTTTCTTCAGGAGGAACTGCTCAAATCAGCAGACCTCCTGCTCAACAGAATAAATTCAAAATTCGGTGAAAACATCTGCAAAGAACTCCGCTTCGTCCCCTCCGGACGCAGATCTTTTCCCTCAAACAGAAATAACAGACTATCATGAAAAAAAATATCGTCAAAATTCTGATCTATTCCGCCCTTTTGGTACTCTTTTTCATTATCGGAGCTGCGATTTCCGATGCAATCGTCATCGGTTATGCCAAATATATTTTGAAAACCGCCGACAGCCTCAATTTTGAAAAGGATATGGAAAAAGTCTATCCAACGCTCGACGATAAAGAAAACGGTCTGGATATTATCCGTCAGGTTTATTCCATGCGGCAAAATTTCCCTGATGATCTGAAAGGGATGGATATTAAAATTACCCATTGCCCGTCAAATTCGATCGCTGATATTCAGGACTCTCTGCGAAACAGCAAATATTCCTCCGCTGAAGCAGAACTTTTCTGGAAAGCTCCGCAAGTTGCCGCAGCGACAGAAAAATTGACATCAATTCCTTACACAACCAAATTCAGTTTCAATTACGCCTCCGACAATACAAAATTCGACGAAAATATTTTTATGCTGAAAGCAATGCGTAATTTTTATTTGCACTACCTTAAATATTGTGCTGAAAAAGGCGAAAAACTGCAAACGCTGAATGTTTTTCAAAAACTGCTGATACTGAACAGAGCTTTGAATAAACAAAATTTGCAGAATATCGAAAATCAGAAAATGGATTTCTGGATACTCTCTCTGGATACGCTGGTTCATTACGGGCCATCCGAAAAACGCTATTTGGAATACTATCAAACTTTGCAGAAACTTGTCAATGCCATTGACTTTGAATACCATGCTGAACTCACACGCAGCTACAACAAACTGCATAATGCCCTCGATTTCAGCAAAGTCAAAGGTAATAATCTGCTCGAGCGCCGCAATACCTATATATATAATATAAAGGAAACAACACAGAAATTGTATGATGATATAAAAATTTATCCGCTGGATGCCGATCCCGACCGCAGCGAGCCGCTTGACAAAGATATTTTCGCAAAAAAACAGAAAATTATCAAAACCAAAATGAACCTTTTGATGGCCATCAAACTTTATCAGATACAAAACGGAAAATTCCCCGAAAAAATCAGCGAACTTGAAGATTTCAAATCCGTTGATTTCCTCGAATATAAACGTTTGTCCGACGACGACTTCATTCTGAAATAAACAGCCCCCCGCTTTTATTTTTCGGGAGGACAGACTGCCGGCTTGTCTTGCTTGCACAAGACATTATCCCCCCCATCTCAAGTACCGATCACTATCGGCAACAGAGCGTTTCTTGAATACCATTGCGTCCGGAGATAAAAACCGTGTACTCAAAAATTCATTCAAAAAACCTTTTCCCCGCTTGACAAATCGTTATAGCAGTGATAATGTTTAATCAAAACACAGAACAATATCAATTTTTAAAGGAGATAAAATGAAAAAAGTTCGTTACGCTTTGATTGGCTTCGGCGGCATTGCCGAAAAACGCATTGCAAAAGAGGGTTTCGGCTGCGACCGCACCCGTTTCAACGGGGTTGAATATGCAGAACTTGTCGGTGCTTTTGACCGTTCTCCCGCCCGCCGTGAAGCTGTTGAAAGTTTACAGCTCAAATGGTATGAAAGTTTACAGGATATTTGGGATGATGAAACAATAGACGGCGTTTTTATCGCCACAAACAACACCTCTCATGCCGCATTAACTCTGGAAGCATTGGAACACGGCAAGCATGTCATCGTGGAAAAACCGATCGCTACTGCAATCAGCGATGCTGAAAAAATGGTCGATACCGCCCGCCGCAAAAACCTCTCTCTGTCCGTCGATCACATGATGGTCAATAATGTTTTTAATGTCAAGGCCGCAGAAATCATCCGCTCCGGCAAACTCGGCAAGGTTACCGGCAGCTGCTTCCACATGGAATTTATTATGCCGCCGGAACAGGCAACTTCATGGCGCTGCAGCAAAGTCGAAGAGATGGGTGGTCCCATCGGAGATGTCGGCAGTCATTGTTTCTATATGGCAGAATTTCTCCTGCAAAAACGCATTGAATGGGTCGCCGCAAGCTATATGCCCAAAATGATGCCTTTCGCCGCCGAAGACGGAGCTTATATCAAATACGGATTCAATGACGGCTCAATGGGTTCTGTCCGCGTTTCCTTTGCAGAAGAACGGGGCGGGATTGCAGGTTCTATGACTTCAAACGGTTATGAAATCTACGGCGAAGATGCGGTTTTGCGCGGCTTCTGCACTCTGACACAACTCTCCGGTGCAGAGGGAGAAATTGTCAAAATTCGCCTGGAAATCGACAATGGTCATGAACATTACGATATTGATCCCGGTCAATATGAAAATATTTATCAACCGCTCATACGCAAACATGCATTGTCCGTTCTCAACAATACCCCCGATGATGCAAGCGACGGTCTGCATAATTTGAAACTTTGTATTTCCGCCCACAAATCAGCACAGGAAAACGGCAAAAAATTAATAATCGATTAAAAAAACGCTCTGTTTCCAATCACAACAGGCAATTGAGAATAAAAAGTTCCATGGAAAGTTTTTTCTCCCGCCTCAAGTATCGACCTGTATTGAAAACATAGCGAAAAGAAAACTCTCATCACAGTTTTCAGAAAATACGGTTAAAATATTTACAGTATTTTTTGCAGGTGAGAAACGGCTATTGTGCCGACTCCGCGTAATGTAAAGTCGTCGCCGCCGTCAATAAATTTGACAGTTGTGTGCTGATTTAAAATTGATTGACGGTTGCCGCCGCATACGAAAACCGGAGATTTTTCAGGTAATTTCTGCAAAAATTTATCAAGCAGATGCAATGTTCCGCCGACAGCGGCACTCTGAACACCAATCCGCATGGCATCGACAGTGAGTGTTTCAGGCACAAAAGTTTGAATATCAGGAGCGATACTGCTTTCAATCAAAGGCAATGCCCCGGTATAATCATGCATCGCTTTCGCCAGAATTGCAGTTCCGGGGAGAATTGCTCCGCCGATGAATTTTCTGTTTTTTATTACTTCCAGAGTGATTGCCGTACCAACATCAATTACTATCCCTGACGGACTTGACTGCAGCAGAGCCGCACAATTTGCCATGCGGTCCATGCCGAGTGTCGGAGGAGCATCACTGAAATCAATCATCGGAATATTTTGGGCAGCACATGGAATAGAACCCGGAAATTTTGCCTGCATGACCGCAGTAAGCTGCGGCACAACTGAAGCATATACAGTAAGAATAT
>JAZRBX010000080.1:0-1633 GCA_045635285.1 Victivallaceae bacterium | reverse complement strand
AAAATATGAAAAGAATTATGCAAGTATTGAACAAAAGACTTCCGCGCGAGAAAAAAGATATTGAAAAATTCCCGTTCTATTATCAGCTCTTTTTCGGTGATAAGCAAAAGGCCGCTTCAATGAAAGCTCCTGCACCGATATGGAAAGAGTTTTTCCGCTATTACCTTTAATATTCGGAGGCTAAAATGGGTGAATGGATAAAAGAGGCCGCCAACGGATTCGGTTTGACGCTTGAAATTGAAAAATTGCTGGTACACCGTGAGACACCTTTTCAGGTTATTGACCTTTATCAGACGAGCGGCAAAGGTAAACTCCTTATGCTTAACGGAATAATCCAGCTTACTTCATGGGATGAATTCTGTTACCATGAGATGATGGCTCATACTGTCATGTGTGCCTGTGCCAGAACCCCTGAAAATGTCCTCGTTGTCGGCGGCGGCGACGGCGGAGTTTTGCGTGAGATCGCCAAATATCCGTCAGTCAAACGCATGGATATTTGCGAAATTGATGAAGCAGTTATTGAAAGTGCCAAAGAGTTTCTGCCTGAAACAGCAGTTGCTTATCAGGACCCCAGAGTCAATATCCATATCGCCGACGGAAGTGAATTTATAAAGCAGTTCAATGCTGAATATGATGCAATTATCGTTGATTCAACAGATCCCGGCGGTCCCGGTGAACCTCTTTTCGGGATTGAATTTTACAAAAATATGAGAAAAGCTCTCAAAGACGGCGGCGTTATCGGCTCGCAGTCGGAATCTCCGTTCCTGCTGCCTGATGTGGTGAAAAGTTTGCAGAAGATCAGCCGTGAATGTTTTGAATACAGTGCATACGGAATGTTTTATGTGCCGACTTATCCCACGGGAAATATCGGAATTTGTGTCGGCGGTGCCAATGTCGATCCGACGGAAGTTCGCCGTCAATGCCCTGAAAATCTGCGTTATTACAATTCTGATATTCACAAAAGTGCTTTTGTTCTGCCGCAGTTTGTGCGTGAGCTTCTCCGTTGATAGCGGAGGGGATGGATATGAAGCACGAATATCTGCCATCAGAGATACCGCCGAAGCCGGGAGTTTATGTTTTCCGTGATCGTTTCGGCACGGTGATCTATGTCGGCAAAGCGGTCAATTTACGCCGCCGCCTCGGCAATTATTTTCAGCCTGCCCGCGCCGCCAAAGCGGATGCCAAAACCCGTTCACTGATCAAAAGCATTGATGACTGGGCGTTCCATGTGGTCAGAAATGAGGAGGAGGCATTGATCCTTGAATCCCGTTTGATCAAAGATTTTGCTCCCAAGTACAATATTCTTATGCGTGATGACAAGCGTTATCCGCTTCTGCGTTTGAATTTGCAGGATAAATTTCCGACTTTTACCAAGGTGCGTTTTGAACGGAAAAATGATCCTGCGTTGTATTTCGGACCTTTTCCGAACGGCAGTGCATTGCAAAGCACGCTTGAATTTATCCTGCGGCGTTTTCAGCTCCGGAGCTGCAAATATGATGAACCTGATGAAGAAACGATCAAACGCTGTATGAAAAAAGCAGTTCATGATTGTTCCGCTCCTTGCTGCGGCAGGATTTCGCAGGAAAATTACCGCAAAAAAGTTGAAGAAGCCCTCGAAGTTCTTAAAGGAAAT
>JAZRBX010000079.1:0-1890 GCA_045635285.1 Victivallaceae bacterium | reverse complement strand
TTTTCCTCAACTTCTTTGAGCATTTTTTCAGCGAGGACTTCAATATCCATAGCGCCGAGTTCACCCTCGCGGCGGTTGCGGACAGCGACATTGCCATCTGCCATTTCCTTGTCGCCGACGATCAGCAAGTAAGGAATACGCTCATTGCGGCCGAGTTTGATTTTGGCACCGAGACCTTCGTTGCGAGTATCGACATCGACACGGAGTCCTTTTGCCCTCAGAGTCTTTTTAAGTTCTTCTGCATAAGCAAGTTGGCGTTCTGTAACCGGCAGAATTTTTGCCTGAACGGGAGCAAGCCACATCGGGAATGCACCTGCATACTGTTCGATCAGGATGCCGAAGAAGCGTTCGATAGAACCGAGCAATGCACGGTGTACCATGAACGGCTGATGACGTTTGCCGTCCTCGCCGATATAGATCATATCAAAGCGTTCGGGCAGATTGAAATCAAACTGAATAGTGGTAGTCTGCCATTCACGACCGATCGCGTCTTTGACTTTGAGGTCGATTTTAGGACCGTAGAATGCGCCGCCGCCTTCATCGACTTCACATTCAAGACCGGCCTTGTCAACAGCTTTTTTGAGGGAGTCGAGAGCTTTTTCCCATTTGGCGGGGTCGCCGACAGCCTTGGCAGGACGGGTTGAGAGATACGGTTTGATTTCGGAGAAGCCGAAGGCTTTCCAGATAGACAAACTGAAACGCAGAACTTCTGCAATTTCGTCTTCGATCTGTTCGGGAGTACAGATAATATGAGCATCATCCTGTGTAAAGCCTCTGACACGGAGCAAGCCGTGGAGAGCACCGGATTTTTCATAGCGGTAAACAGTACCGAGTTCAGCCCAGCGCAGCGGCAGTTCACGGTAGGAACGGATACGGGACTGATAAACTTCGATATGGAATGGGCAGTTCATCGGTTTGACATAATAATCTTTTTCGTCGATTTCCATTGATGAATACATGCCCTCTTTGTAGAAAGAAAGGTGTCCGCTGGTTTCCCACAGCACGCTCTGACCGATGTGCGGGGTATAAAGCATATCGTATCCGTTTTTGTAATGTTCTGATTTCCAGAAACTTTCAAAAGTATTGCGGACAAAAGCGCCTTTGGGATGCCACAGAACAAGACCGGGACCGACATTATCGGAAAAACTGAAAAGATCCAGTTCAGTACCGAGTTTGCGGTGGTCGCGTTTTGCGGCTTCTTCGAGCATTTTGAAGTGAGCATCCATCTCTTCTTTGGTGGCAAAAGCAGTTCCGTAAATGCGTTGCAGCATCGGATTTTTTTCATCGCCGCGGAAATATGAACCTGCGATAGAGAGCAGTTTGACTGCGCCGATCTGTGAAGAATTTTCGACATGAGGTCCGCGGCAAAGATCAACGTAATCCCCGCACTGATAGAAACTTACGACTTCATCTTCGGGGATGTCTTTCAAGCGTTCAAGTTTGAAAGTCTGATTATCTTCGGAAAGCATTTTTTCTGCTTCTGCACGGGAAAGTTCAAAGCGTTTGAACTCAAGTTTGCGTGAGAGCATTTTTTTCATGCGTTTTTCGATCTCTTTGAGATCTTCGGGTGTAAGCTTGTGTGCCATATCAAAATCGTAATAAAATCCCGATTCAGTGGCAGGACCGATGTCAAATTTGACATCTTCATACAGCTCTTTGACCGCCGCCGCCATGATATGTGCGGCACTGTGGCGGATCGTTTCTATACTTAATTCACTCATTTTTTCACCATAAGTTAAAGTGTTGACAGTTTTATAAACTCTCTAATATAATACATTTATGCTTTTTTGCAAGTCATAAAATGCAAGTTTTTGACCGAAAAGGTCAGGAGTTAAACATTGACTGCATCGCCTTTGGCACCGGCGAGAACGGCTTTTTCGCGTTCAAGCA
>JAZRBX010000078.1:0-1538 GCA_045635285.1 Victivallaceae bacterium | reverse complement strand
CAAATTTTTCTGCTGTCATTCATGGATATTCAATCCTGCATGGGAAAAGGAACTGCCATGTTCAAATTTTGCCGCATGGCAGAGAAATTCATATCTGACGCCCTGTTCGGAGAGTGTCGGAATGCCGGGAGTTTTCTTCGTTTACGGCAATGGTGATATCGATCCGCGGAAGCAGGAACAGAAAAGTTCACTGCATAGAGCCTTCTGCCGCATCCTTGACCGCGGCGAAAAACTCCGCAACGGCACGATGTTCATCATGGCGGAGGATGTTGAAAAAATCGGAACTGAATTTTACCGCAGAGAATACCTTACGGATTGATTTTTTTGATCTTGTTTTTGGGGATCGTCATGGCGAAAAGCGAATTGCAGACAGCCATTACCGCTGCAAAAACAAACAGATATTCCAAACCGAATCTCATCCAGATCCAGCCTCCGATGGGGGCAGAGATTATGGCGATTATGTGATTTATGGAAATTCCTGTTGAGAGAGAGGAGGTTATTTCATCCTGATCGGCGGCAAGCTCACGGACATAAATATTGGTAGCAAGAGAGGTCGTGCTCAATACCGCATCGAGGACAAAGTTTACTGCTACTGCGGCGAATGCGATCTGCGGCGGAAAAATTTTGCCCGCAAAACCGTAGAGCAGACAGACGAAAGCCAGAATCACTGTGTCCCAGATCATTGTATTGCGATAGCCCCAGAAATCGGTGAGTTTGCCGATCGCAGGTGCGGCAAAAATATTAATGAAAGCGCACACACCGAGCAGAAAAGCCATTTGAGCGGTGCTGAAATCGTATTCCTTGATAAGTACATACGGCGCAAAAGTGAGAAAAATCTGTTTCCTTGCTCCGTAAAAAAGTTCCAGCGCATAAAATTTTGAAAATTTGCGGTGAAAGTATAATCTCGGGCGTTTTGACGGATTGATCGGTGCGTTTTTGGTCAGAGTGCTGATAATGCTGACTGCGAGGAGGACGGCGATCAGTACCCAGAGTACATTGAAGAGCATTTTTTCGCTTTTGCCGAAAAAGTTTGTTCCGATGTAAAAAATCAATGCGACAAGCAGACTTCCTGCAACAGTGCCGAAATTTATTACCGAAGTCAGAAATCCGAGTGATTGACCTGCTGAATTTTCTTTGGCAAGCTGCATGGCAATCCCCTGACGGATAGGCATTACGAGGTGTTCTCCTGTGCTCCACAGCATTATCAGGGCGACTACTGCGAGTTTATTGGCGGGGATCAGCAGGAAGACGGCGGCGGCAAGAGAGATTGCAGTACCGATTTGGAGGATTTTCCAATCGCTTGTTTTGTGGAGCAATGCGAGGAGGAAAACGAGCGCCACGCCGGGGAGTTCACGGAAAAATTCCAGCCAGCCGCGGTCGATACTGTCCATGTGATAGATGTCGGAGAGAAAGTTGTTTAAGGCGGCGGCGAAACAGCCGATACCGATACCCCACAAAGCGATGCTGGTAAAAAAAGCACCTGCGCCGGAGTTGGGTTTGAAAATATTTTTGAAGTTCATAGATTGTCCGTTTTTTTG
>JAZRBX010000077.1:0-2488 GCA_045635285.1 Victivallaceae bacterium | reverse complement strand
CACCACAAGGCTGGCAGCCTTTTTTCCGGCCCCATTTTATGGCTTGACACCGGAAAGAAGACAAAAACAACAACATCCAATAGAAAGGGATAGTTATGGCAACTGCAAGTCAGGCAAAACACAAATTCTGCCGTCGTATCGGTCAGTGCATTTGGAACGACCCCAAATGCCCCAGCGTTAAACGTCCTTACCCCGCCGGTCCTCACGGCAAAGGCCGTCGTGCTAAACTCTCAACCTACGGCGAATTGCTCATCGAAAAACAGAAACTCCGCTTCCACTATGCTATCAGCGAAAAACAGCTCGCTATCGCTTATCAGAAAGCTAAAATGGGTTCCGGTCTTACTCACGAAAAACTTTTCCGCAGTCTTGAACAGCGTCTTGATGCTCTCGTCTACCGCTGCGGTTTCGCTCCCACCATCTTTGCTGCCAAACAGGCTGTAAATCATGGTCATATTTTCGTTGACGGCAAACGCGTTGACCGTGCTTCTTACATCGTCAAACCCAGCCAGGTCATTACCATCAACGCTGAAAAATCTCCCGCTATCGCAGAAGCAGCCCGCAAAAACAATACCACTGCTCCCGCATATCTGGAAGTAGACCTCGAAGCTCTCAAAGCTACTTTGATCCGTCAGCCCGAAGTTGATGAACTTCCGCTTGATGTCAAACTCATGAGCGTCGTTGAATACTATGCAGGTTAATTCCTGAAAGTAAATTCCAAGCCGTTCGGTTTTCCGAACGGCTTTTTTATTTATATGCACTTGATTTTTGCAAAATATGGTGTATTTTTTCTGAAAACAGAAAGGATTTTTTATGTTTCTCTACGATGATCCCTCAATTAAGGTCGAAAAAGATGACGGAACTGTTTACCGTCCCTCACTTGACATTATTCTCAATCGCACGAACGATAAACCTATCGGCGCTGTAATTATTGCACCGGGAGGAGGTTACAGAAATCTTACTCCGCATGAGGGCGGATATATTGCAGGTGCATTGAGCAGATACGGTCTGCATACTTGTATTCTCAATTACCGTCATTCCCCCTGCACTTTCCCCGCTCCGCAGCAGGACATTCTCCGTGCCATACGCATTCTGCGCGGCATTGCTGACGAATGCGATATTGCTCCCGACCAGATCGCCGTACTCGGTTTTTCCGCCGGCGGTCATCTCTGTGCTTCATGCGGTACCAAATACAATGATATTCCGTTTGAAAAAGTTGACGCCTACGATGAATTCCCCTCCAATCCGAATGCAATGATCCTCTGCTATCCGGTTATTGATTTATGTTCCGATTTCGCTCACAAAGGCAGCGGCGAAAAACTTTTCGGCACAGAGGAAAACACTCCGCTCCGTCAGGAATATTGTCTGCAAAACGCCGTCAGCGAAAATACTCCGCCCGCATTTATCTGGCATACCGCGACCGATGCGACCGTACCTGTTGAAAACGCAATAGCTTTTGCCAAAGCCATGTGGGCAAAGAACCGCACCTGCGAACTTCATATTTATCCTGACGGTCCGCACGGTCTCAATATCGCCCGCAGATGTCCGACCGCTGACTCCTGGGTTGAACTGGCAGTAAACTTCCTTAAAAAGAAATGCGGCTTCCAAACTTGCGAAGATTGAATTCAAAAAATTATTTAATGCATCCGGAACTCGGAGAAATTTTTATAAAAACTTCTCCGCACCGCCGTCGTGCCGCTTTTACTGTAAAAATTGAAGCAACCGGAGTCGTTTTCTCACTGAAAATTCACACCCGCGATATAAACAACCCTGAAAAATATCTGCCGCTTATCGACCAGAATCTCGAATGGGCAAAGGAACGGAAAATTTATTGGGAACAACGCCTTGTGCCGCATACTTTTGAAATCGGAGATTCTTTCATGTATCTTGGCAGGGAGTACCCTCTGGCACAGGGGGTGAAAAGCTTTTTCGACGGCGAAAAATTTTATGTTTCAACACACAGCCCAGCACTCAACAGGATCGAATTGAAAAAAATATACCGCTCTCTGGCGGAAGCGTTTATAATTCCGCTCTGCCGTCAGTATGCAGAAAAATTCAACCTCACCGTAGGAAGTATAAAAATTTCTGATACTCACGGCCGCTGGGGCTCATGCAGCAGCAAAGGCGATCTGCGTTTTTCATGGGTGCTTATAATGTGTCCGGAACTTTATATCCATCAGACGATATGCCACGAACTTGCACACAGAATACACATGAATCACTCTCCGGCATTCCATAAACAGCTGGAGGAATTTTTTCCACAAAAATTAAAAAAATTGGACTTTTGGAAATATCTTCCGTTTTAAATTTTCAGCGGTAACGGTATCCTCTGATTTTTCAAAGCAATTTGTGATGCATCATGCAGCTTTTGATTGTATTCTGCATGAGGACGGCAATGGTCATCGGACCGACACCGCCGGGAACGCGAGTGATTTTGGAAGCTTTGGCGGCAACCTCATCGAATTTAACATCACCGACAGGTTTATAACCT
>JAZRBX010000076.1:0-2578 GCA_045635285.1 Victivallaceae bacterium | reverse complement strand
TTTTAAGCTCGGAGAAAACAGTTCATCTGCTTGGGCTGAAAAAATCATTCAGTTCATTGCACCGTTTGGTACTGTGTTGATTTCCATGTTGAAAATGATCGTGATCCCGATCATTTTCTTTTCTCTGGTCAGCGGCTCTGCCAGTTTGCCGATCAAAAAGTTTGGCAAAATCGGGATTTTTGTATTGTTATGGTATTTTGCCACATCTTTGTTTGCAGCATTTTTCGGTTGTATTCTGGCACTTGGACTGAATCCTGAAATGCAGAATTTTTCAACTCTTTCCGGAAAATTTGCCAATGATGTTGCTTCAATGAAAATGAAAGGCGAATCCGGCGGCGGCTTTGCTCAATTTTTGAATGAATTGTTTATGAATCCTTTCCAGGCTCTTGCAGAAGGTAATTTTCTGCCCATTATTATCTTTGCCCTGCTCTTCGGACTGGCGATACGGGTTTTGATCGATAAAAACGGCGAAGAGAGCGAAATCGGTAAATCCGGCAATCTGCTGCTGCAGATCTTTGACATCTGCCAGAGAGCAGCCTTTAAGATCATTGACTGGATCATGGAATATTTTCCGGTGGGCGTTTTTGCTTTGACGGTGGTCAATTTTGCCACCTACGGAGCAAAACTTTTCATGCCTTATTTTCAAATTACGATTTGCGTAATTATCGGTGTTTTGGCGATGATTTTTGTGATTTACCCGATTTTTGTCGGAATATTCTGCAGAGAAAATCCTTACAAGATCATTTTCAAACTTAAAGAAGCGATTTTTACCGCATTCCTTACCCGCTCCAGTGCGGCAACGCTGCCCTGTTCATTCAGAGTAATGGATAGTTTGAATATCCGTCGGGAACTTTCCAGTTTTTCATTGCCGCTGGGGGCAACGATCAATATGGATGGAGTTTGCGTACATCTGCCGGTTTTTGCCATATTGGCAGTAAATATTTTCGGAATCGACCTCTCGATGGGGCAACTGGCAATATTGGTGATTTCGGTTGTTTTTGCATCAGTTGGAGCGGGCGGGATCCCCGGCGGCAGTGTATTTCTGCTTTTCATGGTGTTGGGCAATCTCGGACTTGATGAGGCGCAGACTGCAACTATTGTGGCATTGGCAATCGGTATCAATCCGCTGTTGGATATGTTTGAAACAGCCTGTAATGTAACTGGCGACAATATATGCACTTACATTATCGGCAAAAAGAACAGTATGCTTACAAAATAAGCCTCCAAACTGCAACATATACGGAATTTCAGACACGGTCTTTGAGGCTGTCTGAAATTCCGTGCTTTTCTTTGCCTGCTTTCTTTTCTCATCCATCAAAAAAACCGATCAAGGCGCGACAACGGAGCGACGCGACAAAACGCTTTTATTTGCCTACTTTCTTTTCCCGTGAAAAGAAAGTAGGGGAGAGCCATCGACAAGGAGGAGGTTGTTTTCGATAGAGATGACGGTTTGCGGGGTGATGGCGGTGCGTTTGATACCGAAGTGGGAGTCGCGTGAACAAATACGGGTAGCAGTGAAGAAGCAGCCGAACTTGGCGGAACCCCAGAAAGAGGTATCGAGCAAAGCGATAATTACGGCAGACGGATGGAGGTCGGCAGCGTAAGAATTGCGTGCGTTGTCGATTTTCTTTTCCGGGATATCCGGAGCGAGATAGAAGCGTTGTCCGCAAAGTTCGTGAAGCTCGGCAAAGAGGGTATCGAGCCCTCCATGCGGCTGTTCATTTGGTAGAATTTCAGTAAAATTCATTTAACGTGTAAAGTTCTTCAACAGAATTTGTGATTTACATATTTGTATATATGCCAGAAAGGCGACACGCAAAAACTGCACTTTTCAGGATAACAATTTATTCAGGGCGCAAACAAGTTTTTCCATTTCAGACGTATTGGGCTGGGTATAGGTAAATACCGCTACTCCATTAAGCAGCAGTGCTTTGGTAAGAAATCCTTTCTTGATTCCCCATACGGCACCTTTAGAAAATGCAACTTTTCTTTTACCTTCAATATCCTTGACATAAATTTTGTTTTGAGTGATAATACATCCATCTTTGGCACTGCCGAAAACAGTATCATCGACCTGAATCAGGACATCTTCCGGCGTCACTTCGGCAGTGTTCTGCGGACAATTACTGAACGCATCCTGTCCGTCATTGACGTATTCATCCAGCGCATTTTCCAATTTTTCCTGATCAAAAACTCCTCCGTAATATATTTTGCTGTCACGAATCATTGCCAACACTTCATTCATTGCGGAAATGTTCAAAACGGCAGCGGTCTGCCCGGGAGCAAATGAAGAGTCAACCGGAAAGCCGCAAGCACTGCAAAACCTCGCGTCAACAGACATCCGATTACCACATTTGGCACAGATAGCAGTCCGGGCATCGGAATCGTCTTCGGAATCGTCTTCGGAAGCGTCTTCGGAATCATCTTCGGAATCGTCTTCGGAATCATCCCCGGAAGCATCTTCGGAAGCGTCATCGGAATCATTCCCGGAATCATCCCCGGAATCATCATCGGAATCATCCCCGGAATCATCCCCGGAATCATCATCGAAATCATCATCGAAATCATCATCAAAGTC
>JAZRBX010000075.1:0-4187 GCA_045635285.1 Victivallaceae bacterium | reverse complement strand
CACCCCCCTGAAAAAAAGGGTGGGGAGTCCTTTGAAAAATCTTTAATGGGATGAGAGAGTTTTGTATATAGGCTTTATTTTTGTCTGGTAAGAAGGTATTGGATCAACTCTTCGAGATTGAGTCGTGCGTTGTTCATCGGGAAATCATTTAAATCATTTAGCGCGCAGTTAAAGCTGCGGGTTATTTCATTTTTGACAAAAGAGTAAGCTCTTGTATTTTGCATGATACATCTGACGGATTCGAGATCGGCGGAAGTCAAATCTTTTTTACCAATGATATTTTTCATTATTTTTTTGGAATGGTTATCGCATTTTTCCAAAGTTTTAATCAGCAGTATGGTAGGTTTGCGTTCACGGAGGTCGGAGCCGATATTTTTTCCGAGAGTTGCGGCGTTGCCGAAAATTCCGAGCAGGTCGTCCTGAAGCTGGAAAGCTCTGCCGAGATTTTTTGCAAAAGATGAAATTTTTTCATATTTTCTGCCTTCGTTTTTTCCGAGAGCTGCCATTGCGCCGAGTTCGCAGGCACAGCGGAAAAGGGCTCCGGTTTTGAGATCGATCATCTGCATAACTTCATCGGTTGAAATATCTTCGATTTTGCGGGCGGCAAGTTCCACATCAAGAGCTTCTCCGCTGACAAGTTCAATATTTCCGCAATATTCCAGATGACGCACCATCTGCAATGCAAGAGCGGGGTCGATACCTGCTTCCGAGGCGCCGCGAATGAGAATATCAACGGCCCAGCCCTGCTGCAAATCTCCGCAAAGGAGTGCCATATTTCTGCCGAAAGTGTCGGAGTCAACGGCATTTGAAAATTTAATTTCCGCTTCTTCGGCAAGGAGGATATGAGAGCATGGCATATTGCGGCGCATGGTATCTCCGTCAATAATATCATCATGGACGAGGGTCCAGTTGTGCCATATTTCCAGAGCGGCGGCACATTTTTCGATACCGGGCGTGATTTGTCCGCCGCAAATGCCGAAGCACCAAAAAAAGAGGGCGGGTCGCAATTTTTTACCGTTTCTTGACGGGTAATCACAGACGGCTTTTTTGAGGTAATCGGGTTTTATATTTGCAGTGAAGGCGTCATTTTTTATAATTGAGCTGATTGCTTCAGCGATTTTTTTGATTTCTTCTGACATGGAAAATCCTTTCTGTATTTTCGGAAAGATAACTCTTTTTTTAAAAAGTTCAAATTTTTTTCAGAATTTTTTGCATAGTTTGTTTTTTTGAGTATAATATAATACTGATAATTGCGTTATAGTATGTAAAGTCAACCGTAATTTTTAAATGAGGATAAAATTGGTATGAAAAAAATCTTATTGACAGTTTTTGTTGTTGTAATTCTCGGACTCGCTGCGGCATGGTTCTTTTTCAAAGACAGCGTGTCAGGTACTGCTGATTCGGTGGTATTTGGCAAAGAAAAAATCACCAGAGGCGATGTCCTGCGTACGATTTCCGCCACAGGAACTGTTGAACCCGAAGAGCTTATCAATGTCGGTGCCCAGGTGAACGGCAGAATTATGCAGTTCGGTACTGATGTTGACGGCAAAACCGTTGATTACGGTTCAAGAGTCAAAAAAGGTGCGGTCCTTGCTTTGATTGACGATGTAATTTATAAATCAGAACTTCAGCAGGCTCAGGCGAGCCGTGAACAGGCCGCCGCCGCTATCCTTAATGCCGAAGCATCCATCAAAGAATGTGCATCAAATGAAATACTTGCAAAAAATGAATGGGAACGCGCAAAATCCCTTTCCGCCAAAAAAATCATGTCCGAAAGCGAAGCCGATAATGCCAAAGCAACTTATCTTGCTTCTCTCGCACAAAGTGCCAAAGCCCGTGCTTCTCTCGCCCAGGCAAAAGCACAGCTTGCCAGTGCAGAGGCGGTTCTTGTGAAAGCAGAACGCAATCTTGAATACTGTTCAATCGTTTCTCCTGTTGACGGTATCATCATCGACCGCAGAGTAAGTATCGGTCAGACAGTTGTTTCCAATCAGACAGCATCAAGTATGTTTCTTGTTGCCAAAGATTTTAAAAAGATGCAGGTTTGGGTTTCCGTCAATGAAGCGGATATCGGTTCGATCAAAGCAGGTATGAAAGTCCGTTTCTCCTGTGATGCATTCCCGAATGAAACTTTTGAGGGAACGGTTCACCGTATCCGTATGAATGCGACTTTGTCCTCCAATGTTGTTACTTATATCGTTGAGGTCAATGCTCCCAATGACAATCTGCGTCTGCTGCCTTACCTTACCGCCAATGTCAAATTCATCCGTGATGAGCGTTTGAATGTTCTGACTGTACCTTCTGCAGTTCTGCGTTTGAATGTTCCTGCCGCCCTTGTCGACGGAAAAGTGCCGGAACTTGCTTCACGGCGTGAGGCTTTGCTGTATGTTGAACGCTCCAAAGGCAAACTTACTCCTGTCAAAGTCAAAGTCGGTATCAATAACGGTGTCGCCGCAGAGATCATTACTGATGAATTGAAAGAGGGAGATGAAATTGTCCGCAGTATTGAAAGCACAGCCGCAGCAGTTCAAGGCGGCGGCGAAAATCTGAAAAATCCCTTCCTGCCGACTCCGCCCGCCCGCAACCGCGGTCAGCAGAAAAAATAAGGAGTTTTATATGACAGAAAAAGCAGAAACTCCGCTTATCCGTCTTGAAAATATTACCAAAACATATTTTCTCGGCGAAGTCAGCGTGCCTGTTCTTAAAGGTATATCGCTGACCATTGAAAAAGGTGAATATGTCGCACTCATGGGTGCATCAGGTTCAGGTAAAAGCACTTTGATGAATATTCTCGGCTGTCTTGACCGTCCGACATCGGGTGATTATTTTCTTGACGGCGAAGAACTCGGCAGGGCATCAGGTGATAAACGCGCCATGATCCGCAACCGCAAAATCGGTTTTGTTTTTCAGAATTTCAATCTGCTGCCGCGAACCAGCGCACTTGATAATGTGATCATGCCTCTGGCATACACCGCAGGGGATCTTTCCGGCGCGCAATGCCGCAAAAGAGGTCTTGATGCCTTGAAAGAGGTCGGTATTCTTGAACGGGCTGATCATCATCCGGGACAGCTTTCCGGCGGTCAGCAGCAGCGTGTGGCGATTGCCCGTGCATTGATCAACCGTCCTCCGGTTATTTTTGCGGATGAGCCCACAGGCAATCTTGACTCCAAGACAAGTATTGAAGTTATGGAAATGTTCAGCAAGCTCAATGAGAGCGGTATTACGGTTATTCTGGTTACCCATTCTGATGAAATTGCCGCCCATGCCAAACGGGTCATCTGTATGAGCGACGGCGAAATCGTTCCCGGTCTTTTCCGCCGCAACTGAAAAAGGAGATTTTATGAAAATAAGTTCAACTTTGAGAATGTCAATAGTTTCTCTCGGCCGTAACCCCACCCGCACCATGCTGACTACTCTCGGTATCGTTATTGGTATCGGTGCGGTCATAACTATGATGGAAATCGGCAACGGTTCAAAAACCTCTCTGCGTACAACCATTGAAAAAATGGGGGCAAATTCTGTTATGGTCATGCCCGGAGCCATGCGTACTCCCGGTTCTCCCCGTCAGGAAATGGGGACAGCCGTAACTTTAACTCCTGCTGATGCGGATGCTATCCGTCAGGAATGTCCCAGTGTCGGCAAATGTTCTCCTGTTGTCCGCGGCAGCGCCAGTCAGGTGATTTTCGGCAATCTTACATGGCGGCCAGCCGCAATGTACGGAGTTTCTCCGGATTATCTCGGAATCCGCAACTGGCAGCTGGAGGAGGGACGATGCTTTACTGATGAAGAAGTAGATTCCAATGCGAGAGTCTGCATCATCGGTACGACCATAGTCAAAGAACTTTTCGGCGGTACATCTCCGCTTGAATGTGAATTGCGTATCGGTGATGTGGCATTTGAAGTTGTCGGCGTTCTGAAATCAAAGGGCGCAAATATGGTCGGCATGGATGAAGATGATGTTATTATGATGCCGTGGTCAACGATGCAGATGCGTATTACAGGTTTGAAAACCGGGACCGCAACCAATACTAAAAGTACGGTTTCAAGTTATCCGGGCGAGCGTTTTGTGGTATCGGGAGTTGCACTCTATCCGGAACAGGATGAATCAATTACGAGGGATAAACTTTTTTATTCCCGCTTCAGTCAGCTCAACCAGATCGTTTTTGAAGCAGTAAGTACGGACAAGG
>JAZRBX010000074.1:0-2243 GCA_045635285.1 Victivallaceae bacterium | reverse complement strand
GCGGCAAGTCTTTATGCCTGCGGAACTTTGTTCAATACAGTTCTCGGAATTGATCCGAAGCCGGCGATGATTGTTGCGACAATAGTTATCGTTATTTATACTTTTCTCGGCGGTTACAGTGCTGTATGCTGGACGGATTTTTTTCAGGGGTTGCTGATGCTTGCGGCGTTGCTTTTTGTTCCTGCAATGGTTTTGTTTATGATAAATGCGGCGGACTTTGTTGCTCCTGAATCGACAATACCTGAAAATTATTGGAATTGTTTTTCAAACGGCAAAAGCGATTGGAAAAGCTGGAGCGATATTATTTCCGGACTCGGCTGGGGGTTGGGATATGCGGGTATGCCTCATATTCTTATTCGTTATTTCTCAGTTTCGAGTGAAAAGGAGATGAAAAAATCCCGTATTATCGGTTGTATATGGTTCTTTTTCATTCTTGTTTCAGCCTGTGCGGTCGGCTTGATCGGCAGAGCTTTTGCGGGGGATACTCTGACATTGAATAAAGATGACAATACACTTATTTTTATCAAGATGGTAAGAAGTGTTTTTGACTGGTTTGCATCCGGTGTCGGTTTGACAATGCTCTGGGTATTCTGTGCGGGATTTCTGCTGTCTGCAATTCTTGCGGCGGCAATGAGTACGGCGGATTCCCAGCTTCTGGCTTCTTCGTCGGCATTTGCTTCAGATTTGTATAAACCTCTTGCCCGCAAAAACGCTTCTGACAAAGAGATGATGCTGGCGGGCAGGGCGATCGTCATAATCATAGCAATCGTTGCATTTCTTATCGCCTCAAGTCCGGAATGTAAAGGACTGATGAATCTTGTTTCCTGTGCATGGGGTGCATTCGGGGCGGCGTTCGGTCCGATAGTGATACTTGCATTGTATTGGAAGCGTTTGACTTATTATGGTGCATTCAGCGGTATTCTTGCAGGATTTGCGGTTGATGTGCTGTGGTATATATTCATGTCATCGACCAATATTTATGAGATCGTGCCGGGATTTATGGCCGGTTTATTTGCGGCTGTTATTGTATCATTGTGCGACCGCAAGCCGTCGGTTGAAGTTTGTGAAGTTTTTGAACGCAGCAAACATCCGGTCGATTGATTTTGCAAAACATGGAGCTGCGGAAGAAAAGCTGATATTTTTACAGGCATTGCGGATATTGAGATATATATTGTTGTTGTTGCGTGATTTATGCTTAAAAAAATCGCTTTTTTTTGAGGAAAAATCTTGTTTTTCTGTAAAAAAATGCTATATTATAGGACTTTAATTGCAGAGAATGGAAAAAATCGGGCATGAAAGAGTTGCACTTTATCCCGGTTTTGAGTTCAAAACTTTGGCAAATGGAGGCGGCCGAGAGGTTTAGCCAAGTATCTAAATAGCTGAACGCCAAATGTTTATGAACAACTGTGATCAAAGTTTTCGCAAAAAAGGGAGTTTTTTTCTCCCCAAAGTTAAAAAAAACACTAAATGTAAGGTGAATTTATGTCAGTCAGAATCAGATTGAAGCACACAGGCACCCGCAATGCCAACTGCTTTCGCATCGTCGTCATGGATCAGCGTATGAGCCGCGACGGTCGTGCCATCGAAGAAATCGGATTTTATAACCCCCGCAGCAAAGTCGAAACTGTTAAACTCGACCGTGCTGATTACTGGATTGCCAACGGCGCTCAGATGAGCGAAACCGTCGGTGATATCATCGACCGCGCCCGCAAAGGTATCGTCCTCGCAGACCGCGTCCGCAAACCCTCAATCTCCAAAAAAGCCGCTGCCAAAATCAAAGCAGAAGAAGAGGCAAAAGCCGCAGCTGAAGCAGAAGCCAAAGCTGCCGCAGAAGCCGCTGCTGCAGCTGAAGCTCCCGCAGAAGAAGCCAACGCTTAATGCCGTCGGTTTCTGAAAAGGTTTTCGGCTAACGATAGGATGTAAAAAATGCTTAAAGCATTATTGAAATTATTCGGAATCTCCAAAGCATCAAAATCATGCTCATGTGCGGCTGGCGGTGTCAAAGGCCTCGAAGGCTTCGTCGATTATGTCGTCCGCTCATTGGTTGATACTCCTGATGCTGTAAAAGTTTCCACCGAAGACGGTGCCAACAGTGTTGTTATCCGCATAGATTGCAACAAGGAAGATATTGGCAAAATCGTCGGCAAACGCGGCAAAACCATCAGCGCAATCCGCTCTCTGGTTCGCAGCGCTGCCGGCAAAATGAACAAACAAGTCACTGTCGAAGTCATTGATTGAGATAG
>JAZRBX010000073.1:0-3833 GCA_045635285.1 Victivallaceae bacterium | reverse complement strand
CAGCACCAGCATCCTGCCCAGCATCACCAACAAGAGCCTTATGCAGATCGCCGAAGATATCGGCATGACCGTTGAACGCCGTCCCATCCATATCTCCGAACTTGCAGAATTTGCCGAAGTCGCCGCCTGCGGTACAGCAGTCGTCATCACCCCCATCGGCAGAATTTTCTGCGGCGACAAGGTCTTTGAATATTCCAAAGAAGTCGGTGCCAATCTGCAGAAACTTTACGATACCATCACCGGCATCCAGTACGGCGAAATCGAAGATACACACAACTGGACCGTCGTCCTGTAAATTCCGGAGAATACACAATGGAAATTTTCAGAAAAGTCGCAGACATGCAGGCTTTTTCCAAAAAAGCCATCAGAGAAGGCAAAAAAATCGCTCTCGTTCCGACCATGGGATTCCTGCATGAAGGACACCTCTCTCTTATCGATGTCGCATGCAAAAACGCAGACATCGTCATTGTCAGCATCTTTGTAAATCCGACCCAGTTCGGTCCGACCGAAGATCTGGACAAATATCCCCGCGATTTCCAGAGGGACAAAGATCTCTGCGAATCACGCGGAGCATCCGCCATCTTCGCACCCGAACCGTCAGAAATGTATGCCGGAAATTCAAGTATCTGGGTCACGGAAGAGGTTCTGTCGAAAAAACTTTGCGGCAAGAGCCGTCCCATTCATTTCAGAGGGGTCTGCACCGTTGTCAGCAAACTTTTCAATATCTGTTTGCCCGATGTTGCAATTTTCGGACAGAAGGATTATCAGCAGTCCCTGATCATCCGCCGCATGGTACGGGATTTGAATTTCCCAATCGAAATAATCGTTGCTCCGCTTATCCGTGAAGCAAGCGGTCTGGCATTGAGTTCCCGCAACAAATATTTGAGCGATGAACAGAAAAATGATGCACTCTCTCTTTCCCGCTCACTTACTGCTGCTGAAAAAATCATCAGCGAAGGCGGTTCATGCAATGACGCCAAAGCTGCAATGACAGAAGAGATCACCAAACACCACGGAGAAATAGATTATATCGAATGCCTCGATGCCGATACATTGGAAGAGGTTACAGAAAATACAACCACAATCCTTACAGCCGTTGCCGTAAAATTCGGAACGACACGACTGATAGACAACATTTTGCTCGGAGTTAAATAATGATCCGTCTTGACAGTTCAGCAAAAGATTTTGCAGAAAAAATACAACCCCTCTGCAACCGTCCGGGATACCCTCCCGAAATCGAAGCACAGGTTGCACAGATACTTGACGATGTCAGAAAAAGAGGTGATGCCGCCTTGTCGGAATACGCTTTAAAATTTGACAAAGTCAACCTCAAACCGGAAGATTTCAAAGTCAGCGAAGAGGAAATCCAAGCCGCTTCAAAAGCTGTTTCAAGAAAAGATAAAAGCGCCATCAACGCCGCTTTGAAAAATATCCGTACTTTCTCAAAAGAACGCCTGCCGAAAAATTGGCAGTTTTCCCCCCGCCCCGGCGTTATGCTCGGTGAAAAATTCACTCCTATGGAAAGAGTCGGTGTTTATATCCCCGGCGGCACAGCTCCGCTGGTTTCCACCGTCATCCACACCGCAGGCATAGCCTCTGCGGCAGGAGTCAAAAATATCGTCGCAGTCACTCCCCCCAACCGTGAGGGCAAAGTTCATCCGGCAGTCCTCTACGCCATGAAAAAAGCAGGCGTTACTGAAATTTACCGTCTTGGCGGCGTTTACGGCATTGCCGCTTTGAGCTGCGGGACACAAACTATTCAGAAAGTTGAAAAAATCGTCGGTCCGGGCAACGCTTATGTTACCGCCGCCAAAAAACTTGTTTACGGTCAGGTTGCGATCGATATGGTCGCAGGACCGTCTGAAATTCTGATTATCGCCGACAAAACCGCCGATCCTGATTTTGTTGCGGCAGATATTCTTTCACAGGCGGAACACGGCAGCGGCCTGGAACAGGCGGTCCTCGTTACCACCGACAAAAAAATGCTCAAAAAAGTTGAAGATGCGGTCAATGAACAGAAAAAATCTCTCCCCCGCATTGAAACTGTGGAAAAAGTCCTCGAAAAAGGCTGTTTTCTTATTCTTGCCAAAAATATGGATGAAGCATGCAAAATTGCCTCAAATTACGCCCCTGAACATCTCGAAATAATGTGTGAAAATCCCGAGGCGGCAGCCAAAAAAATCACCGCCGCAGGTGCGATTTTCCTCGGACAATGGACACCTGAACCTGCAGGCGATTTCTGTGCGGGTCCGAGCCATGTTCTGCCCACCGCAGGCAGTGCCAAATTTTTCAGCGGGCTGACCGTTGACGGATTTTTCCGCCGCAGTTCACTGGTCAAATACAGTGAGCGAGCCATCCGCCGTGAAATTCCGATCATCGAAGCATTCGGCAAGATGGAAACTCTGACTGCTCACGGCAGAAGCGGTTCGATCCGCAGAAAGGATGCGAAAAAATGAGTACACTTCCGTACAAATCTTATTTCCGTCCTGAAATCGACGCCATGCAGGGTTACGCCCCCGGCGAACAGCCGAAAATGCAGAAATTGATCAAACTCAATACCAACGAAAATCCTTATCCGCCGTCAGAAAAAGTTTTGCAAGCATTGAAAGATTTGGATATGAAGCGTTTGCGTCTTTATCCCGATCCTCTGGCAGATGAGTTGTGCGAAATGATTGCCGCACGCTGGGAGATTGAACGCAATATGGTCATTGCCGCCAATGGTTCAGATGATCTGCTGACGATGGTATTCAGAGCGTTCACCTCTGATAAACTCGGAGTTAGCATACTTGATCCGACTTACAGCCTTTACAAAATATTGGCGCAGATGCAGCACGCGGCAGTTACAAAAATTCAACTTGTCGGCGATGAATTTGCAATGCCGTCCGATATACTTGAACAGGCAAAAAATTCAAACTTGCTGATAATCACCCGCCCGAATGCACCGACCGGCAACAGTTTTGCCAAAACAGCCATGTGCGAGATCTGCGAAAAATTTGACGGTGTGGTGCTGATTGATGAAGCGTACGCTGATTTTGCTGATGACAACTGCATTGACTTGGTAAAAAAATACAGCAATGTAATTGTATCCCGCACATTTTCAAAGAGTTACTCACTTGCAGGCATGCGTTTGGGCTATGCAGTCGGCGATGCGAGATTGATCGACGGACTTTATAAACTCAAAGATTCTTATAATGTTGACCTTGTGGCGCAGACAGCGGCGCGGGCGGCATTTGGCGATGAGGAAAATTTAAGAAAGAATTGTGAAGCGATCAAAAAGACAAGGAACGAGACGTGTAAAGCCTTGCAGGATATGGGTTTCAGCATTGTTCCGAGTCAAACTAACTTTTTGTTTGCCGCACCGCCTGACGGAGATGGCGAGGGATATTTCAAAGCCCTGCGTGATGAAGCGATCATAGTCCGTTATTTTCCCGGCGAAAGGACCGGAAAATACGTTAGAATCACCATCGGCCTGCCTGAAGAGATGGAAAAAGTGCTGAAAGCGACAAAAAAACGCTATTTTTCTCAAAAAAACGCTTGAAAAAAACAAAAATACTGATATATTAAGTTTCATTGAAAATCAGAAATGATTTCAAGCAAGTGCACCCATAGCTCAATTGGATAGAGCGTCTGGCTACGGACCAGAAGGTTAGGGGTTCAAATCCCTTTGGGTGTACCATTTAATTATCCAAACCGCAAAAGTTTATGACTTTTGCTGATTTTTTGTTATATGGTGCTAAATACTGCTAAAACACGCCCATCGCAGTAAAAATTACGGCATTTTTACGGCACGATTACGGCATGCTTCAACTGAGATGAGAGTTGTAACCTTATGG
>JAZRBX010000072.1:0-4120 GCA_045635285.1 Victivallaceae bacterium | reverse complement strand
GGCAGGGTTATATTCCGAGGTGTCGCTGACGGAATAAAATTTTGAACTGTCAAATGAGCCTCCGGAGGTGTGGGCAGTATGACAGTAATAAAGTTTTCTGCTGTCGGAGAAAACTGTGAATGCGCCTTTGTGGTATCTCGTATTGATGCTCCATGCACTTATTTCGGGGAGCGGCACCCAGTCATTGCTCAAACCGTCTTTGATTTTCAAACGGACATTCAAAGTTGCAGTATTGCTGCTGATGTGATTGTCCATATTGTGCTGGAAGAGGAATTTCATATCTGCATCGGACGGAGAAACGCCATTGTTGTTATCAGCAGTATCATTGGCGCCGTAGCTTATGATGCCGTCGATGCGGGTGCGGCGGTTTTCTCCTTTGTTGAGGAGTGAATTTATTTCTGCGGCGGAGGCGTGGATTTTAATTCTGTTATCGTTGGCATAATTTTCAACGAGGTGATTGTTGTTTATCAGCAGATTGTAATTTGAGATTATTTTCCACGGATTGCCCCAGCCGTCAAAAAATTTTCCGTTGGCAGTCTGTGCGATTCCGAGATAAGGACCGTTCCAGCCGACAGCCATGCTGACCTGCGGATACGGCAGATAGATGTAACTGCCGTTTGCGGGAAAAGTTGAACCTGCGGTATTGCGGATGATATAGCCGATGTCATCGGATGAAATTGTTTCATAGTGGGAGAATGCATTTTCCGAACCGCTTTCATTTTTGAACCAGATGGAGCGGTCGTAAAGTTCAGCCAGGCGTGTGCCGCCGTCGCTGTCGCCGCCATCGGGGATATAAACGCTGGGCCAGCGGCCTGTATCGGAAAGGAATTTGCTGATGGAGCGGTCGGTATTTTTTGGAGTAATGATCTCTTTGACAGAATTGCCTTTGGTCATGGTCAATTCTTCGGATTGGCGGAGTTTGCTGTCAGCGAAGTTTTCGAGCAGCATGGAAGCGAGGATCGCCAATATGGAGAGTACGATTATGAGTTCAAGCAGACTGAAAAGTTTTTTTGTTTTCATGATTTCACCTCAAAATCCGTCAGGCAGCAGTTTGATAATTATGTCATCCTGCTGTGGCGCAATGTCGTCTGCGTTGATATTTTTCATATAATCGGGATGATCCGGAGCGAGAAAACTGCCGGTGAAAGTATCAAGTTTCTGATTCGGCCCGGTACAGACCAGCACCAGGCGTTTCAGCCGTTCATTCTGCGGAAGGTTGTTGCCGTTTTCGGTACGCGGCTGCGGTACAAGTATGCGGTAGTAACCGCCGAAAGGATCGGTGAAAACCGGAATTTTTATGTTTGATTTTTCATCGGAATACTGCCCGCCGGATTTTGTTGTATCGTTGAAAATGAGCGACGGTTCTGCGATTTTACGCAGACTTTCAAATTCAAGGTATTGTCCGCGCCACCCGAACTGTGTATCATGTGAAAAGTCGGGATATTTGAAATTTTTGAATTTGCTTTCTGCACTCCTTGGATGGCTCTGCATGACAAGCGGCCAGAGTCCGTAAAGGGCAATATCTTCGAGGTATTGAGTTGAAGATGAAGTTTTTTTGAGGAGATTTGCATTGTCTGCGGCAAAACGGTTGAATGCCCGCTGAATATCACGCATTTCGCTGACGGCGGCAGTTTTTTTTGCCTCTTCACCTGTTTCGTGAAAAGCAGGAAGTATCATCGCTGACAGGATTCCGAGAATTGCTATGACAATAAGCAGTTCAAGCAGAGAGAAATTTTTGATTTTCAGCGGAGATTTCATTTTTTCAGTAAATCACAGTCAGAAAGAGTTTGAGTCGAGGATACCGCAGTCGGGGCATCCGGTGATAAGCAGTTTGGCAGGAGTTCCGTCGGCATAAACTTTGAAAAATGCGATATAGTAACGGGCCTGACCTTCTTTGCCCCACGGACATTTGCTGGTCATTGCGACGCTGACTTTGGATTGTTTCGGACCGTCTTTGTAATAAGTTGTCCAGTCGACGGCGGGAGAGATGTAGAGCGGCACGATTTTGAATTCGGATTCGGTATCTTTGCGGAATTGTTTATATTTTTCATCGAGCGATGAAATGTTGTCCATATCTCCGATTTTGGCGATGTAGCCGAGAGAAACGCCTTTAAAAGTTATGGGAGTGCCGTTTGTTTTGACTTCGCCTGTTACAGGATCAAGTTCATTGGTCCATGAACTTGCATTGATTTCACCGGGGGTGATCGCTTTGACGGTGATGTTTCTGTCTTTGCCGAGATTGATGAATTCGGTGTTGTTATTCTGTCCGCATGAGAGAATGACGATACCTGCTTCGATGAGAGAATCGGCGTGTTTTTTTTCATTGAGGGAGAGGTTTTCCGATGCTTTGCTGAAATTGTGTGCGGCAATCGGAGTCAGATTGACAGAGTTGTCTTTTGAGGAAGATGTGTTCCAATCGGTATTTGAACCGCCGGTATGAAAACCTGCGGGATAAACACCGTTTGAACTGTGAAACATGTTGAGATAACGCAAAGTTCCCGCCTGATTGTAAGCGCATGCTGTATTTTTGGCGGCACTTTCAGAATCGCTGAATGCAGGGAGTATCAGAGCTGCTAAAGCTCCCATAATGCCGATGACAATCAAAAGTTCAATCAGCGAGAAAGAATATTTCTTAAAAGATACAGGTATCATTTTTTATTTTCCTGAAAATAGTTAAAGCCTTTATAATCAAAAGTTAATGCGTCTTTTTAGTTGCGTCAAACACATTATAATATAGCACTTTTTCAGGCAAAATCTAATTGAACACGGCATAATTGATAAAAAAAACGAAGTTTTTTTATATATAAATATAAAAATACTCAGTTCCTGCACCGGAGGACAGCCGCAGTGTTTGTTTCTTCAGGGCGCAGTCCGCCATTCGGGAAAATAGAAAAACAGGTGATTATATCTGCTGCGGAGTGCCGCCGTAGGGGTAGGGGAGATAGTGCAGGTTATCATTGATGGAAAGCATATCTCCGAGGATGTGAATGTAGCGGAAAGCATCGTCGTGTACTGCATTGGAAAAACACATTGCTCCGATGAATTTAAAAAGTGCGGAGCGGTCGAATTTTTTGAAAGAAGTAAAGTCGATTTTGCGTATTTCAAAATTATTGAGAAGATCGCAGACAAGAGTTGTTTCAGGCTCATAAAGATAGAATTGATGATTGAAAAATATTGTTTCAAAATTTATATCAAGTTCGAGGTCTTCCGCCAGTGCCATGATCAGCAGGCACATAAAAGAATTTGCCCCTGAATGCAGATCAAGAACACTGCCTATGAGGTATAAATCAATATTGGCACTGCTGTCTTCGTGAACTGCAAAAACTTGAAGTTTGATATATTCTATAAATTCAAAAAATGAATTGAAACTGCCGCTCTCAAGACTTGATACAAGCTCCTGATACGCTTCTGTAAGTTCGTTGACAGAGTCTTTGTCGTACCACAATAAATGAAATTCAAAAAGTGCATCGCTGATGAAAAAATCTTCACTTCGGCGGTGAAAAATATCAGCAATAAATTTCCGTCTTTCCTTGAATGTCAGCAATGCCTGTAACTGATGACTCCGCTTGCGGAGAAGCACAATATCGCATTCCTGAAGCACTTTTAAAATGCTGTCCAGTTCGTTCTGATAGTGTTTGAGAAGCTGTATCATGGCAGCTCCTGCAATATCATCTTCATCGTTGAGCAGTTTTAAAAGAGATTCTATCTTTGGTTTTTCCGAACTCATAAATTTTGTTCTTTTTTGCGTTTCGGGAAGACACCGATAAGGGCATCTGAAGCGATTTTTTTCACATCATTCGGGAAATCACTGCGGAGTATCCAGCGGAGGAAATTAGGGTCTTCAACGGCGACATCTTTCAGTTTTGCGCCGTTGTTTTTGCCGAAGTTTATGATGACATCATCGCCGAGCCATTTGAATCTGCGGCTGCGGTCGACTGCATCGGGGTCGCTGTTGTCGCAAAATTCATTGAGTTCATCCATATTTCTCGGAATTTCCGGATGTTTGGCGAGTTGACCGAGGAAAACATCAAGAGTTGCCTGAGTGTCTGCTGCCGCACTGTGGGCATCGTCAAGTTTTTTGCCGCAGAAAAATTCGTACGCCGCAGAAAGAGTGCGCGGG
>JAZRBX010000071.1:0-3895 GCA_045635285.1 Victivallaceae bacterium | reverse complement strand
GCGAGTGTAGCAAAACGGTTATGCCCCGGCTTCCCAAGCCGGTCACGAGGGTTCGACTCCCTTCACTCGCTCATTTTTTTTGTTCAAATTCAGCGACACCTGCAAGATATTCTTTTTCGAGGACATCCGCCATATAGTGATGGTCGAATTTTTCTCTGACAAGTTCTCTGCCGAAAGCTGACATTTTGTCATATTCCTCTTTGTTATTGAGCAGGAAGAGGCTTTTTTCGGTGATTTCATCAATGACGGATTTTTCATCATCACGGTAGACCAGAGTAAAACCGCTCTGCCCGTCAAGTATCACTTCGGGCGCACCGTCGAGGGCAAAACTCATCGGAACTTTGCCCGCCGCCAAAGCCTGAACTACGGAACGGGGCAAGCCTTCACGCACAGAAAAATGCCAGAGCATGTCCATATTGCCGACATATTGCGGAACTTCAAAAGGAGCGACAAGCCCGGCGAAATGGATATTTTTTTCAATGCCGAGTTCTCTGACTGCGGCAATGAGTTCATCGTGCATGCTTCCGTCGCCGACGAGCAGGAAATGCACATCGGGTCTTTTTTTGAGCAGAGCGGCGGCTGCGGGGATGAAATATTCATAACCTTTCAAGGGAAAAAGTCTTGCGATACTGCCGATTACGGGAGCGTCGGGGGGGATCTGCATTCTGCTGCACAAATCTGCGGATTTGGAAGCGTTGAGAAAATCTCCTATTTCCATGCCGCTGTAAACGACCATATATTTTTCAGCGGGAGCGATTTTGGCTTCTATGCATTGATTTATCATAGCCTGTGCGACGGCGTATATTTTGTGGCATTTACCGGCGGCGAAGCGTTCGGCAGTTTTGTAGATAAAGTTTTTCCATGCTTTTTCAAACGGATGAAATGCCTGACCGTGAACGGTGTGAACGACGAATGGTACTTTTGACTGCCATGCGGCAATTCTGCCGATGATGCCGGCTTTGGAGCTGTGGGTATGAACAACATCAAATTTGTTTTCACGGAAAAAACGTTTGAGATAGAAGTAGGCTTTCGGGTCATTCACGAGTGAAAGTTCACGGCAAAGATACGGAGTTTCAACGATTTTTATCGAACCGTTCAATCTTGCTTTGCGGAGAAGTTCTCCCTCCCGGCCCGGGGAGAATCCGGTCAGCAGAGTTACTTCATGACCTTTTTCAGCATGGTCGAGAGCGGTAAAAAGTGTATTTTCCTGTGCTCCGCCGACGACCATTCTGGTTATGACGTGGCATATTTTCAATTTTCTGTTACAATCCATAAACGGAATACTCCAATAAGTTGCTGTTTTTCCAGACAGTTTTGTTTTCAGTATTTTCTCCGACAGCAACTGTCTGATTTTCGCTGTCAAAAATGATACACAAAGGAATTATAGCCTCCGTATTGAAATATTCAAATCCGAATTGCGCTTTTTTGCGAAAAAATCGGCAGGAATTTTGTGAAATCTCCCATTGGACGGATGAAATTATGATATGTTCGTAAATCGTATCGGGCGGCAATTTGAAATCATCGGGGAGTTTTCGGCGTGAAATATGTATGACTTTTCCGATGTCAAGATTGGAAACTGCCGCAGCAAGAGCATTTAACTGATTTTTGCCAACACCCTGCATGACATACAGATTGAAATGATTTATCCCCTTGGAAGCGATGAACTTGCGTGCAAGCTCCATGCTTTTTGCATCTGCAGCATTGAAGCAGACGGCGTAATCTCCCGCAGGGTCGGCAAGGACAAATGCACATTGCTTGTCTGACGGATTGCGTATCAGGAGGAGTTCGGCTTTCTGCTGATCGTTCAGCAGGGTATTGGCAGGGAGAAACATTATCAGAAAAACCATGCTGCAGGTAAAAACTTTTTTGTTTCTGACACACAGGACAAGCAATAAAGCAAGATAGAAAAGCAATGCTTGAAAATATGATATTTGAACGGTGTTGATCTGCATGGGAAATTCCGCACCGAATTGTATTATTTCATGCATCAAATCAAGCATTTTTTCAAAGCATGCTCCGCCGTATATCCCGACAGTACCGAATGCCCCGAGTACAATGTTGATAATAAAAACGACCGTCAGACAGGGACAGTAGAAAAGTATGAAAAAATTTATCCATACCGCCGAAAAATATAAGTAGCCGAATGAATACAGCGTTATAATGCTTCCTCCGGCAAAAGCCGCTGTACTGCAGCATATTGCAAAGATTATTTTGCGGATGTATTTCTGATGATATAATTTACGGGCGGGATTTTTGCGGTTTGATGCTTTCAGAGTGTTGTCGGTGTTCCAAATTCTGTTCCATTCGGAAAAAAGATCGGCACACCGTATCAATATCGCTGTGATCCCGAAAGAATAAAGAAATCCCGCATCCGTCAGATTCGCCGTATCGCAAATCAGAAATATCGCACACCAGAATGCCGGAATCCGCAGCATCGGAGTTTGAAAACAGAAAAATCGCAGAATCGCAAAAGTAAGAATCATTAAAAATGCTCTCAACGCAGGTATGTTTGAACCCGTTGTCAGCAGAAACGGAATGAGCAGCAGAGAACCTGCAAGATAACGTATCCTCACCGGCAGAAATGCAAGTATCGGCAGCAGTATGGCAAAAAGTATTCCTACATGCAGACCGCTGACCGAGAAAAGATGAATAGTGCCGCTTTTGATGAATTGCTGTTTGCTTTCTTTGTCAAGCGCACCTTTCAAACCGAAAAACAGAGCGGCAGTAAGATTTTTGTTATTGTTGTCTTTGATGTTTTCAGTAACATATTTCAAAGTGCGGTCACGGAGAGTGAGCATAGTGCGGAAAATTGAATTGCGGAAAGAGATTTTTGCCGCCGTCCGGTCTTTTTCAGGAGAGATTATGCCGTCGATATTATTGACTTTCATATAACGGTTGAAATTGCCGAAACGGAAATCGGAAATGTCTTGCCCCGACGGTAAGTCCCATGCGGAATCGGGAGTTCTGAAACGCAGAGTGCCTTCAATTTCCAGAATGTCGCCGTACATGCTTTGTGCAGGCAGAAGATTCTCCGAATAAATCAGAAACTTGCCGCTGCCGCAATATTTTTCTCCTGCAAGTGTGGTAATGCTGTGTATTTTTATCTCTGTTGTTGCTCCGTTTTTTATGTCGGGGAGAGAACAGCACAGCGGGTCGGTTATTTCAAAAACGATTTTGCCGTGGATCGGATGATCATTCAATTTTTCTTTCAGGGAGCCCGGCGGCGTGGAACTGCGGATGAAACTGCACAGTATAAGCAGTAATGTGCCGATGATGCACACTGAAAACTTCACCGCATTTATCTTCCATGCCGCAAAAATGCAAATGATAATCATTATCAGCGGAGAGTAAATAAAAGAACTCCTCTCAACAAGAATCGCCGAAATGATTGCAAATGTCAGAAAAATATACTCAAACGGAATTTTATTGAGTATGTTTTTTAAATTATTCAAGTTCAAAGTCATCATCCATACAAGTTATAGTAACGCATGAATCATCTTTGACATAAACGATATCCTCCATGCGGATACCGCCCCATTCAGGATAGTAAACTCCGGGTTCCACGGTAACGATTTCTCCGCCTTTAAGCGGAGTGAAATTGCCGGGACCAAGTCGCGGAGCTTCGTGTATTTCCAGTCCGACACCGTGTCCCAGACTATGGAAAAATCCGTAATTTTTTCCATCTTGCGTGCGTCCTGTAGTAAAGTTGTTATCGACAAGGATTTTGTCTGCTATTTTGAAAATATCGGATGGTATCGCACCTTTTTTTATGAATTTTTTTGCCTCATCTCTGGCACTGACGACGGCGTTGAATGCTTTTTTCACGATTGCAGGTGCTTCATGTTTGACATAGGTTCTGGTCATATCGCCGAAATAACCGCTTGACTGCATACGG
>JAZRBX010000070.1:0-3115 GCA_045635285.1 Victivallaceae bacterium | reverse complement strand
AAAGGAAACATTTTGCCACAATTGAACATGCCGGACACCACCACTGCCGCCGGACATCACGCGGTAGCGTAACAAAATGGGGATGGACATCCCCTTGCGGGGGGTCGGGGGATGCAATCAATCCCCCGAAAAAGTGTCAAGTGATATAAAAAATTGCCCTGCATCACAAAAGGAGCAGGGCAATATTTTTCGGAAAATATTATTTGAATTCGGGCATCATGCTGCCGTGAGCTTCAATAAGATCATCACAAAGTTTGACGATATCGTCCAATGAAAGTTCGCTTGAGGTATGAGGATCAAGCATTGCCGCATGGTAGATATGTTCTTTTTTGCGGGTGAGGATCGCTTCGATGGTGAGCTGCTGAACGTTGATGTTTGTCATATTCATTGCGGCGCACTGCGGAGGAAGGTTGCCGACATAAGTTCCTTGTACTCCTGCAGCGTTGATCAGACACGGAACTTCGACAACTGCATCGGACGGCAGATTGGTAATAAAGCCGTTATTGAGGATATTGCCGTTGATTTGACAGGGAATATCGGTAACAATGGCATTGATGATAGTTGAACCGAATTCGTGGCTCAATGTATGTGTCAAATGCGGATCGCTTGAAAGTTCCTGATAGCGTTTTTTCCATGCTTCGATCTGGTTGCGGCATCTGCGGGGGTATTCATCCAGAGGAATTTTGTATTCTTCGATGAGTTCGGGATAACGGTTTTTGATCCAGTAGGGGGTATATTCTGCGTTATGTTCGGAGGATTCGGTGATATAATATCCGAGTTTGAGCATCATTTCCATGCGGACGAGGTCGGCGGGTTTCTTTTCCGGGTCGGTTTCGGCGCGCCATGCTGCGATATTGTCAGCAATGGTCTGTTTGATCCACGGATAAAGGTCTTCGCCGTTTCTGGTAATTTTAAGCAGCCACGCCATATGGTTGATACCGGCGACATAAGTTCTGACATCTTTAATAAATTCTTTGCGTTCATCCGGATCCGGAATAATTCTGCCGAGGACGTGAGATGCTACGACTTGGACAGAATGACAAAGTCCGACGGTTTTAACGGAAGAACCGCGCAGCATTGCACCGGTCAGTATAGCCATGGGGTTGGTGTAATTAAGGAACAACGCATCGGGAGCGACTTCTTCTATATCACGGGCGAAATCCAACATAACGGGAGCGGTACGGAGGGCGCGGAAAATTCCGCCGATACCGAGAGTATCGCCGATAGTCTGTTTTAAGCCGTATTTTTTGGGAATTTCAAAATCGATTACAGTTGAAGGCTCATAGCCGCCGACCTGAATTGCATTAACTACAAAATCGGTGTTTTTGAGTGCTTTTTTGCGTTCATCGACACCGAGATAGCAGGAAATTTTTGCACGGTTGTCATTGATATTGGCATTGAGGGTATCAATGAGAAGTTTTGATTCTTTAAGTCGATCTCCGTCAATGTCATAGAGTGCGATTTCTGAATCTTTCAATGCTTCATGACACATGCAGTCCCCGATAATATTTTTTGCAAAAACGGTACTGCCGGCACCCATAAATGTAATTTTCGGCATAAAATCCTCCTTTGTTTGATAATTGGTTCTGCATATAATATAATTTGCCGTCATGCAATTACAATAGCAAAAAAATGCTAAAAATAGTAAAAATGTGCTATTTTTGTTTGCAAATATACCGCAAAAGATGTAATGTAATCCATTATGAAAAAATTTCGCCATATAAAAAATTTTATCTTCCCGGAAACAAGGGAAAAACTTGAATGTTCTCTCGACGGATGCGGGCACGAAAATGTTACCGGTACAAATTACCGTCATCACGGACTCAAGCGTGGAAGTTATGAGGTCGCCATTTGGCAGTACACCATATCCGGTTGCGGGATATATGAGTTTGCGGGGCATAAATACACCGTTGCTCCCGGGCAGGCATTTATTGCGCTCGTTCCGGAAAATCATATCTATTACATGCCGAAAACTTCGGAAAACTGGGAGTTTCTATTTCTGACACTCGAAGGCGCAAATAGTATAAAATTGTTTAAGGAATACCGTCAGCGATACGGTTCGATCATTGATTATGCCTCCGATTCCGAAGTTGTCAAAAGCGCATGGCATATATACAATTCCTCAAAAAACAATCAGATAGAATGTGCTTATCAGCTTTCATCTCTGACATATAATTTCCTTATGCAGATGTTTACCGAATCCCGATTTACTCCCGACACAAACCGCAATATCCCCGCATGGGTGCAGCAGGTCAAAGAATATTGTGCCAAAAATATCAGCAGCGACATAATGCTTGAAGACATGGCAAAGATCGCCAATTGCAGCAAATGGCATTTCAGCCGCCGATTCGCCGATTACGAAGGCATGTCGCCGCACCGCTATCTGGTGGAACTGCGTTTGAAGTTTGCGGTCCAGCTGCTTGAAAACAGTACGCTTTCTCTGAAAGAAATCGCAGAAAAATGCGGATTCTATGATCTTACTTATTTCGGCAAAGTATTCAAGGCTCACATGGGTATGCCTCCTAAAAAATATAGAAAATAAATATTGAAAATTCCATTTTCTGTGGTAAATTATTCTATCGTAGAACTTAACTGAAAGGAATTATCATGACCGGAATAATTATTTTTTGTATTTTGTCGCTTCTGCTGGTATCAGGAAAAATATTGCGTACTCTGATTCCTCTCTTTCAAAGATTGTATCTGCCGAGTTCCGTTATCGGAGGCACCCTCGGACTTTTGATTTTTTCCGTTTTCGGCGATAAATTGCCCCCTGAATGGGCAAACGGCATACAAAAAATCCCCGGCTTCATGATCAATGTTATTTTTGCCGCTCTCTTTCTCGGCGCAGTAACCCCGAAAATCAAAACGATTCTCAAAACTGCTTTCCCTCAAATCTGCATGGGACAACTGCTGGCATGGGGACAATATGTAATAGGTCTCGGACTTGCAGGATTTATTTTTCTGCCGCTTTTCGGGCTCAATCCGACATTCGGGAATCTGCTTGAAATCGGGTTTCAGGGCGGACACGGAACTGTCGGCGGCGTTTCCGAAACTTTCCGCAAATTCAACTGGGGTGACGGCATTGCCTTGGGTTATACTATCGCCACATTCGGGA
>JAZRBX010000069.1:0-3269 GCA_045635285.1 Victivallaceae bacterium | reverse complement strand
AGATCACGGAGCGGAGATCGTGGAGCGTATTCATTATGCGGATCATCATGCCTATACCGAACAGGAGATCATAGATTTTATCAATGCTGCCAAAAAATCGGGAGCAGAGTATATTCTTACCACTGAAAAAGATGCGGTGCGTATTCCGAAAATCGACCGCACGGACATCCCGATACTTTTTCTGCGTATTCAGATTGATATTCTGAGCGGACAGGAAAGTTTTGATCAATGTATCAAGCGTATCTGCTTTCTGTGATTTTCGTACAGATCAAATTCTGATTTTCGGCAGATCGCCTTTTGCCGCCATGCTGTAAAAATCTGACGCACTTACGATTATGTGGTCGAAAAGTTCAATATCCATCGGTTTCAGAGCTTTTATTATTTTGACAGTTGCATTCAAATCTTCGGCGGACGGCATGACTATTCCGGTCGGATGATTGTGGATCAGGATTACTGAAGCAGCGTGGTGCTTGAGTGCAAGTTCAATGATTTCTCTTGTATAAATCGTTGTATGATTGATCGTGCCCTGTGTAAAACATTCATAATGAATGATTCCGTTTCTGGCATCAAGCAGAATTACCATATAAGTTTCTTTGTGGTAGCCGCCGATTTTCATACGGGCGAAATTGACTGCATCGGACAGATTTCTGATAATATTTTTGCCGATGAGTTTTTCTTCGAGATAAACCGTGCATAATTCTTTGACCAGCAGAATCAGAGCCGCACTGTTTTCGCTGATGCCTTTTATTTCCGTAAGTTCTTCAACGGTGGCGTTCATGATATTCTGTATCGAACCGAAACGCATAAGCAGTTGTTTTGCAAGCGGTTTGACATCTCTGCGAGGAATGCTGTATGTCAGGAGCAATTCCAATTTTTCATAATCATGCAGAGCCTTGCCGTTTCCGTGCAAAAATTTGCTGCGAAGTCTTTTTCTGTGTCCGCTGTTGAGATTATTAGAGTTTGTCATCATCATTTTTTATCTTGACCAAAACGAAAGAAGTTCAAAATGTCCTGTTTTCGGGAACATATTGAATCCTTGTACTTTGTTGAGATTAAATCCATATTTTTTCAAGCGGTGCAAATCCCTTGCCCAGGTGGCAAGGTTGCATGAAACATAAATAACATCTTTCACCTGCGGAGTTTTGCCGAGAAGCTGCGGCAGTTTGGCATCCAGACCGTTGCGGGGCGGATCGACGATAACGCAGCAGTCATTTTTGAGAGATTTCAAGATTTCCGGAAGTTTTTTCGCAGAGTCGCCTGCTTTGAAATTGCACACGGCACGGCTGTCTTTCAGGTTGAATTTGGCACATTCGATGGAGGCCTCCTCAATTTCAATACCGCTTATGCGTTCAAGCGACGGACATTTGGCACTGCAGCCGAAAGAGAAAAATCCTGCACCGCAGTAGAGGTCAAGCAGTTCTTTCGCTCCTGATTTATTGACATTTTCTGCGACGGCATTGAGCAGTTTCTGTGCAATACTGTTGTTGACCTGAAAGAAGTTGCCGGGCGGTACGGAGAAAAGTCCGCAGTCAAGTTTTTCCCGGAACCATGAAGCCCGTTTGTCGGGAGAGTTGCGCCAGAAATGGATTTCATTTTTTCCTGATTCATACCGCAGAGTAAGTTCCATTCCGTCACGGAGAGAGTGCATGATGGATATGTCGGAACGGATCCGGTCATATTCTGCCTGAATTTCATCATTGAGCAGCAGGCAGCGGTCAACATCAAAAACGCTTACATTGTCAGATTTGACATAGCCGAGATCAAGCAGTTTGCCGACACGGTGAGCGTGAAAGCAGACCTTGTTGCGGTAATGGAATTCCTTATCGCTTATAAATATGCTGTCAAGCACATCAATATCATCGGGGGATTCGCGGAGCAGAGTATCTCTGATTTGTGATTGTTTGACTTTGTTTTCTTCGTCGAAATCCATGCACAGATATTTGCAGTTGCAGCAGTTTTCCGCGTATTTGCAAACAGGTTCGATGCGGGCGGGGGAAGGTTCGACGATTTTGAGGATTTTCGCGCGGGCGAAACTTTTTTTGATTGATTTTATTTCAAGCAGAAGTTTTTCTCCGACGAGGGCGTTGGCGACAAAGACCACCATGCCGTCGGGTGCTTTGCAGAAAGCGTCGCCGCCGAAAACAATTTTTTCTATCTGTGCTTCAAATTTATCTCCGATATTCATAAAAAGAGTCCTTTTTTTTACAGTTTTTTTTGGATTACGCAAAATATAACGCTTCGTTGTATAAATCGCAAGGAAGAAAATGATTTTTTTTACAATTCTGTGTTGAAAAAGGCGTAAAAAGTGATACATTATTATATAATGTATTTCAACCCATTAAAAAAAGGAAGTGCAATATGAATGTACCGTTGCTCGATCTCAAAGGTCAGTACCTCTCTATGAAAGATGAAATCGTCAAAGAAATGCTCGAAGTTTGCGAGTCCCAGCGTTTCATCCTCGGTCCCAAAGTCGAAAAACTCGAAACCGAAGTCGCAGAATACTGTCAGGCTCCCTATTGCTGCGGTGTTACTTCCGGTTCCGACGCTTTGATCATCGCTCTCATGGTCGAAGGTATCGGAGCAGGCGATGAAGTCATCACCACTCCTTTCACCTTTTTTGCAACCGTCGGCGCAATCGTCCGTGTCGGTGCAACTCCTGTTTTCGCGGACATCGATCCTGTAACTTTCAATATCGATCCTGCCAAAATCGAAGAAAAAATCACCTCAAAAACCAAAGCGATCATCCCCGTCCACCTCTTCGGTCAGAGCGCCGATATGGATCCCATCATGGCCATTGCAAAAAAACACAACATCATCGTTATCGAAGACGGCTGTCAGGCAATCGGTTCTGAATACAAAGGCAAACGCGTCGGTTCCATCGGCGATTACGGCTGCTTCTCATTCTTCCCCAGCAAAAATCTGGGCTGCTTCGGCGACGGCGGTGCTGTAACTGCCATGTCAGAAGAAAAATCCAAACTTCTCAAAATTTTCCGCAACCACGGTCAGAGCGGAACTTATATCCACGATTATGTCGGCGGCAACTTCCGTTTGGATGCTTTGCAGGCGGCTGTTCTCTCCATCAAACTGCGTTATCTCGATTCATGGAGCGAAGCCCGTCAGAAAAACGCCGCTCATTACCGCAAACTTTTTTCTGCCGCAGGTCTGGACGGCAAAATCGCTCTGCCGCAGGAAGCTGCTTATTCAACCCGCCACATCTACAACCAGTTCTGCATCTGTGTCGCAGACGGTCAGCGTGATGCTCTTAAACA
>JAZRBX010000068.1:0-1919 GCA_045635285.1 Victivallaceae bacterium | reverse complement strand
ATACACCGTCCGATGTGCTGGAGTTTCCCAATTATTTCGCAATAATCTGCATCAAAGAAAAACAGGAGCCTCAATATATCAAACCGGAAAAAGCCGCATTCTTCATCCGCACCGAACTTGAAAGCCGCAAAAGCGGCATTTTCCTGGAAGAACTGCTCTCTGAATTATTGGAAAAATATCCTGTAAGCCGCTGACTCTTCAAAACTTCTGAATATTTCTGAT
The DNA here is from genome assembly GCA_045635285.1 of Victivallaceae bacterium. Lineage (GTDB taxonomy): Bacteria > Verrucomicrobiota > Lentisphaeria > Victivallales > Victivallaceae > RGIG5270. The sequence goes on along the minus strand of JAZRBX010000068.1, from coordinate 1,697 downwards.
TCCGTCACGGCAGAGTATCAGGCGGTAGCGGACATATTTTTCTTTGCAATTTTTGCCGCCGATACGCAGAACGATATTGATATGATAATCCCGTCTGACATTCAGCGGCTTTATTGTTTCACCGTCGGAGCAGAAAATTTCCCTTGACGGATTATCCATTTTGTTGAGCCAGTGACGGATATTCAAGCGGTAAATATTGACCACGCCCTCTACATTGAATTCCCGGAAAATATCTTTGCAGGGGTCGCTCATAAGTTCAATTTTTTTACGGTAAAGAATTACATTTTCCTTCTGTGAACCATTTACCAGACGGCTGATATGGGTGCGGTTGCGGACCTTGAGGATTTTTTCATCTATCTCCTTATCGGAGCAATGCCGGAATCCCTCTCTGAAAACTCCGATCTCATTTCCGAAACCGTCAAATATTTTCTGACGGTAATCGTAAGAATAACGGCTGCGACGGGAAAGAAAATAGATTTGCAGCTGCGATTTGATACGATCCTTGAACATGTACGCAATGACCCACACCGCAAAAAACGAAACCGAAAACTCTTCCAGATACAACCCCTGCCACAAAAAGGCGATCGCTGTAACAAATATCATCGCAACTGCCGCCGCAAATGCCATACAAATATTTTCAAGCATAATTCCGTCACGGCGGGTTTCAACATTGAGAAAAAGGATGTTGGCAAGCGATTTTTTCAGCGTGCTTTCCCGATAGAGCAGTTCAGAATTATCGCTTCCCTCTTCGGGGACAGCGGGATATTTATTTTTGCGGCGGTACTGTATTTCACGGTAAGTTGCTTTGACCAGTTTTTGTGAACATTCATCTGTATCTGGATATTTTTTTGTCCAAAAATCCCACAAATCATACAAATAACGGTTGACCGTCAAACTCAAAAACTCGTCTGCGAGTTCAAAATGAGCCATTTCTTCGGGAAATTTCTGCAAATTTTCTCTGATTTCACGGAAAAGCGACAAAACTTTTTCTGTATGTTCGATGTAGGACAAAAGCATTGTTTTCATCTCTTCCTGCGGTGTATTTTTCACGGCAGCGGCACTGTCCCGCAGAGAACTTTTCAAAATTGAACAGAACATTTTTAAATACTGTTTGAATTCAGTTCCGTCTGACGGAAGTTCTTCCACGACTCTGCGGAGTTTCACCAGCGCAGGATTATCCCGGTCAATGAGCAGAGAAAGTTTGAAATCCGGAGTCTTGAAGCGAATATATTCCGAAAAGTCATTATAAAATTCACGCCCCGAAAAAGTATATTCATTGACTGCCAGACTGTGCGGAACAAAGAAAAAAACATCCGTATTGTATTCACTCTCTTTGTGTCCGGAATTTATCGGATACACCGTCTTGAATTCCAGCTGAAAATTATCATGTTTATTGATGTTTATCTGTATATCCACAAAGCAGCTCTCTTTCAAATCATTTTCCAACTTTCAAGTATTGTATCGGCAACGAATTTGCCCGATTCAGCGGTAGGATGCACTCCGTCAACTGTCAATATCTGTTTGAAGCGGCTGCCTTTGGCACTGCGGAATTCTTCGTAAGCAATATCAAGCGGAACGATACGGCATTTCACCAGAGAGGCCGCATCTCTTGCCTTTTGAGCATAAGGGCGCAGGCAGTCGCCGAATTCTCCGTAAGTATCACCCTCAAACGGCGAATATGGAATTATAACTGAAAT
>JAZRBX010000067.1:0-3301 GCA_045635285.1 Victivallaceae bacterium | reverse complement strand
TTTATCTTTTCTATCATATAAACGGTCAGGATTGGTATTATATTGAAAAAATTGACCTTGATATGCTGATAGATTATCTCAAAGAAAAAAATCATAAGGAAAACACTGAATTATGAATCTGATTTTATAAGATTGTTTTTTGTTTGAACAATGTTATATTAAAATCATGAACGGAACAACTGAAAAACATGGTATTTGAAAAAATGAGCAGAGTTTATTTTGTAAGTCTGGGATGTCCCAAAAATCTTGTCGATACGGAGGTGTTGGCAGGAATCCTTTTGAACAACAATATTGAGATAACATTTGATGCCAGAGAGGCGAATGTCTATCTGATAAACACTTGCGCATTTCTGCCTTCTGCCAGAGAGGAGGCTTTTGATGCCATCCGTCAGGCTGTCAACTGGAAAAAAAGGGCACGCAGACAGAGCCGCAGAATCGTCGTTGCAGGCTGTCTGGTTCAGTACGGTACTGACAACCCCTTCAAAGAAAAATTTCCGGAAGTTGATATGTGGCTGAAAGTGAATGACATTCCGCGCATCGCTGAACTTCTGCAAAGTGAAAATGTTTGCGGAAATGAAAATATTTCCAAGGCGGATTATCTTTATGATCATACAACTCCCAGACTGCAGCTGACCGTGCCGCATATGGCTTATTTGAAAATTGCCGACGGCTGCAACAACTGCTGTACTTATTGTGCCATCCCGCATATCAGAGGCAAACTCCGCACCCGCACTTGTGCAAGCGTGGTGCAAGAAGCATCCAATCTCATTGCCAACGGAGTCAAAGAACTTGTGATCGTGGCACAGGATGTAACGGTTTTCGGACATGACCGTGCGGCAGACGGAGAGAATTTGAGTATGCTTTTGCAGGAATTGGATAAACTTGACGGTGATTTCAGAATCAGATTGCTCTATACGCATCCTGCACATTATACAAGCGAACTTATCCGTACAATCAAAAATTCAAAACATGTCATGCATTACCTTGATATGCCGCTTCAGCATATTTCCGACCGGGTGCTTCACGATATGAACCGTCATGTGAATAAGGCAAGAATATGCGAAATTATTTCTGAACTTCGCCGTGAAATTCCGGATATAGTGCTTCGTACAACATTTATTACCGGATTTCCCGGAGAAACGGAAGCGGAGTTTGAGGAGCTGAAAGATTTTATAAAAGAGATCCGTTTTGAACGCTGCGGCGTTTTTCCCTATTCAGCTGAACCCGGAACAAAAGCTGCAGAAATGGATAATCAGACAGACTTTGAAATCGCATGTGCCAGAGCCGATGAACTTATGGAAATTCAGACTGAAATCATGGATGAATATCAGCACAGCATGATAGGCAAAGTTATCGAAGTTATCGCCGATGAGGTCGAAGGAAGCAGGGCGATCGGCAGAGGTGTCGCTGATGCCCCTGAAATCGACAATATGGTGATATTCGGCGGCAAACGGATGAAAGCAGGTAAGTTTTATAATATCCGCATCGAGGCGGTGTCGGATTTTGATTTGATAGGACATGTAACAGAAAAGGAGGAAAAATAATGAATATTCCTAATATGTTGACGATCAGCCGTATTGTAATGATTGCCGTGGCAGTTGTAATTTCCGCATTTTGTGAACCGAAAATTCAGGATATTACCAAGAATGTTGAAATTCTCCGTTTGATCGTTATAACATTGGCATTTTTTGCGGGTTTGACGGACCTGCTTGACGGTTATCTTGCCCGTAAATGGAATCAGATAACCGATTTCGGAGCGTTGATGGACCCGCTGGCTGATAAAATTTTTGTTACTGCATGTATGCTTATAGCGGTTGAATACCGCCTGATGCCGGCATGGATCGCGATTGCAGTGCTTGCGAGAGAATTCATGGTTACCGGATTGCGTTCACTGGCGGCGAAAAAAGGTGTTGTCATATCTGCTGATAAATTCGGCAAATTGAAAACAGCGATGCAGATGGTCATGCTTGCATTGGCGGGGGCGTCATGGATCGGGTGTTTTGATTTGTGGAGCAAATACACATGGCAGTGGTATGTATGGATAGCATATTTGTGCTGTGTTGTTTTTGTAACTATGTATTCCGGATTGTCCTATTTTCTTAAATACCGTTATGTATATATGGAGAACAAATGAAAATAATAGATTTTCATACCCATTACTATCCTGACAAAATCGTTGAAAAGGCATTGAACAAAGCCATTGACTTTATCAAACCTGTAACGAACGGCACACGGTTGGGGCTTATCAACTCCATGCGTGAAAACAATATTTCATACAGTGTGGCATTGCCGATGGTAAACAGCCCGGAGAATGCCCGCAGTTTGAATTTGTGGGCAAGCAGAGAGAATCATGATGAAATAATCATGTTCGGTTCTGTGCATCCCAAAGAGGAGAAGCCGGAAGAAACATTGCAGTATGTAGCGGAACTTGGGATGAAAGGAATCAAAGTTCATCCGGAGTATCAGGATTTTTATTTTGCGGATCGAAAGTACGACAGGATATGGAGTGCTTGTGAAGATTTGGATTTGATAGTATTGACCCATACGGGATTTGATATAATGTTTCCGCCGCCGTATCATTGTACGCCGCAGGACATAGCGGAAGTTGTGCGCCGTCATCCGAAATTGAAATTGGTAGCGGCGCACGGCGGCGGTATGCGGATGTTTGATGAGGTGGAAAAATATCTTTCAGATGTTGAAGTTTACTTTGATTTGGCATTTTTGAATGATATGAATATTGAGGCGGAAGTGTTAAGTCGTTTAGTACAAAAGCATAGCGCAGATTACATACTGTACGGAAGCGACAGTCCGTGGTGCAGTCAGGGAGAAATGATTGAAATTGTGCATAAAATCGGTCTTTCTGACGCAGAAAAAGAGAAGATTTTCTATAAAAACGCGGAAAAACTTTTAAAACTTTGAAAAAAACGAAAAAAAGTGTTATTTTTTTTGAAATTGAGCTTGATTTTTTTCAAAGTTGTGGCATATTAAGTAACATAGAACGCTCCGGCATAGCTCAGCGGTAGAGTAGGTGGCTGTTAACCACTTGGTCGCTGGTTCGAATCCAGCTGCCGGAGCCATTTTTTTTGCCCCGGAATCGAGGGCAGAAAAAAAGCGCAGGAAGATGGATTAGCAGATTGTGAAAACAATCTGCTTTTTTTGTGCAACAAAAAACGAACCATAAAGGTTCGACCACGCCGCAGGCGGGGTGCGTGAGTACGCAGGCTGAAAGCCGAGTAACGGAGGGCAATCCGGAGCTGCCGGAGAAAAATGCCGGATAGCCTGAATGAAATGAAGGCAATCC
>JAZRBX010000066.1:0-7329 GCA_045635285.1 Victivallaceae bacterium | reverse complement strand
ATGGCTCCGCCTTGTTTGGCAACTTCGGCACTCGCTTTGAAGCCTTGAGGATTTTTCTTTTTGGAAAGCTCGGTCGTCGTCGCTTCGGCAAGCATATTGAGAATGAGTTCCATATTGCTCATATTGTCCCGCAGATTCTCTTTGTGCAAGCTATTAGAATACACCTTTAGACAGCGTTTGTCAAGAGCTCTATTCGAGATTTTTGCAAGTTTTGCTGTTTTTCTCTATTAGACACATCTTTGTCCTACGATAATAATCGCTCAATGGAGCTTGTGTAGATCGAAAATTGCACCTGAAAACGTTAGAAACGGATCGGGGCCGCTGTATATTACCTGACGGGGATTAAACTGGTAAAAAGTGAAGGACAACAGAGAGGATTTTTGTCTGGCAGAAGGGCGAAAATCGTAGAAAACGTAGTAGGGTGTCTAGGTTTATTACATATTCGCTATCAAATTTACGACAGAAGTATTTACAAAAAGTATTTGTATATTTTTTATAAGTTATACTCTAAAAAATCTAATGTCAAATTAATATTATAAAAGTATCAGTAAATTTTATTAAATATCAACACTCGCACGATATGCGACTTTATAAGTTTTTACAAAATCATTTCATTTTACAGTTTGCATTTTATTTATATTGCAATATATTACAAGCAAGTGGACATTTCATGTCCCGCCTATGACAATATGCTCTTTCAATAAAAAATTTGTCTTTTTTACGGAGATGTGAACTATGCCAATGCAGAAATCTCAAATGCACCGCCTGATGCGGATCGCTGCCTTGCTCAAAGAAAACCGTTATCCGAACTCCGAATTTCTCATTAAAGAATTCCGCCGAATTGCCGTCGAAGAAGATTTGGATATTGATTGCGGCAAAAAAACGATCCTGCGGGATATGAAAATTCTCGAAAATGAATTCGGCTGCCCCCTCGCCTTTGACCGCTCCAGAAACGGATATTATCTCAAACACCACGGCTGGGATTTCATTTCACCCGCCCTGCTCGACGAAAACGAAATGCTCGCCGCCGTCATCGGAGCAAGAATCGCTGAAAAAATCTTCCCCGCTCCCCTGAAAAATAAAATCCGCAACGCTGTCGATTATCTTCTGCAAAATAATAATCCGGACTTCCTCGATACTGCCAATATGGAAAGTCTGAACATTCTGTCCTGTTTGTACGCCAACATCGAACCGGAAATTTTCCAGACTCTGTTCCTCGGATGGCAGTCAAATCATTGCGTAAAAATCGCATATGCCGACTGGCAGGGGGAAATAACAGAACGGATCATAGAACCGCATACTCTTGTATTTTTCAATAATTCATGGTACACAAAAGGTTTTTGTCATCTCAAAAATCAGCCCCGCACTTTCGCCCTGCGAAGGATGAAAAAGGCAGAACTTCTGAAAAGTGATTTTACCCCCGACAAAGAAATTATTGCCTCCGTCAATCCTGACGATTTCCTCGGTTTTGAGAAAATATCAAATGTCAAACTGCACGCTTACGGCCACGCGCTCAATGCCCTGAAAGCGATCCCGCTGCACTCTCACCAAATCATTCACGATGACGGAACTGTGGAAATACCCGCAGTATCAAAAGAGGTGCTTTTCCCATTCGTCCTCTCGCATGAATGCAATGTCAAAATTCTCGAACCTGCCGAACTTCAATCCGAACTCAAAGAAAAACTGCAAAAAATGCTGTCTTTGTACTGATTATGAATTTTCGGACTTATAACACTTTTTTTATGATGCAGGTTGATTTTTGCCTGTGCATGATTATATTAACTTTAAACGCACTGTAATTTTAGGAACTGCCATGAATTTTATAAAGTTGAAGTTTTTCTGTGTTTACCTCGTGTTTTTTTCGGTAATATCCGCTGTTTTCGCGGAAAATGTTTTCAGACTGCGGAATATTTACTCCGATAATATGGTCCTGCAAAGAGACATCCCCGTAAAAATTTACGGCTTCGCCCTCCCCGGTGAATCAATCAATGCCTCTCTCGGCTGCGATATAAAAATCAACGCTCAAGCTGACAGCAGCGGCAAATTTATTCTGCACCTCCCCCCGATGAAGGCCGGAGGTCCTTACATCCTTACCGTAAAAAACAGCAAAAATCAGGAAATCAACATCAAAAATATCCTCTTCGGCGAAGTTTATCTTGCCTCCGGTCAATCCAATATGGATATGCGTTTGTACGGTTGCGAAAACGGTACAAAAGAGGCTCAATCCGCCGATTTCCCGCAAATCCGTTTTGTCGACGTACCGCATAAACTCCTGCACGGCAAAGCACTTGAAGAACTCCCCAAAGCCGCACAATGGCAAATCGTATCTCCCAATAATGCCGCAATGATGAGTGCGGTATCTTATTATTTTGCCAAAGAAATGCACAAAAATCTCAATGTCCCGATCGGTATCATCAAAGCAGCATGGGGCGGTGCTCAAATCGAACCGTGGATCAGCAAAGATATTTTTTTCACAGACAAAGACCAAATCGGCATGGATGATTTTGCCGCATACGAAATTGATTTTGACACAAGAAAAACAGAATACAACAAAAAACTTCTCATTTGGGCGGAAAAATTCAAAAATTTATATCCCGCTCTCTCCGCCGAAGCAAACGCCTGGAAAAATCCGGCATTCGATGATTCCGACTGGGGAAAAATCAAACTCCCCGGCTTCGTATCATTTTTCCCCGATATAAGCTGGGCGCGCAAAACTGTTGACATCCCCGAAAAAATGCTCGGCAAAGAACTTATTTTGACCATCGGGGCTGTTGATGACTGCGATGAAACATTTTTCAACGGAGTCAAAATCGGTGCTACTGATATTGCATGTGAAAACCATTGGAAAACTGTAAGAAATTACAAAATTCCTGCCGATATAGTAAAAAAAGGCAAAAATACTGTCGCAATAAGAATTTTCAACTATCATGCGGCAAGCAATGTTGAAAGCGGCAATTACGGGATATATATCGCTGATTCAGATAAACAAAACAAAATCGACCTTACCGGAGAATGGCGTATATGCACAGAATTTTCCGTTGCATCAAATGATATTGAATTGCGTCCGAAATTGATTTCAAACTCTCAACTCGTATGGAACTCAACCATGTACAATGCCATGATAAATCCATATATTGTTTATCCCATACGGGGCGTAATCTGGTATCAGGGCTGCTCAAATGCAAACGAGAGTCCGCGATATACCAAACTTTTTCCGATGCTTATCAAAGACTGGCGCAACAAATGGAACAATCCGGAAATGCCGTTTGTTTTTGTCCAGATCGCATCATTTTTCAAACACTCCCCGAAAGCGAGAGGACCTGAAGATAACTGGAAAAAATTCACTCCGCTGTACGCTTCATGTGAAGGTTACACCGCCATCCGTGAAGCCCAGACAGTGGCACTGGCTCTCCCCAATGTCGGTATGGCAGTCGCTATCGACAAAGGCGATCAATACGATGTTCACCCCACCCGCAAAGAACCGATAGGCTTCCGACTTGCACAGGAAGCTTTGAGAATATCTTTCGGCAAAAAAGGAATAACAGCAAGTCCGTACTTTAAAGAAATGAAAATCGAGGGTAATAAAATCCGCTTGATTTTTGACAATGCCGATAACGGTTTTATTTTTGAAGGAGAGAAAATCAACGGCTTTGCAATCGCTGACAAAAATGGAAACTGCTGCGTTGCCGAAGCGGAAATCGTCAACGGCAATGAGATAATTGTTTCATCTCCATTTATTTCCGCCCCCTGCGATGTATATTATGCTTTCTGTTCATATCCGGGTGATTTGAATCTTTACAACAAAGAGGGATTTCCCATGGCACCTTTCAGAACAAAAGTTCCGGATTATATAAAAGAAACGATCAAAATTTTAAAAAAGTAAGCGGTGAACCAAACACAGACTGATTTTTCACAGCAAAAAAATCTACGGATAGCAAGACTGGCTTGCCATCCGTAGCTTTAGCGAAGGATGGTGGGCGGTACGAGACTCGAACTCATGACTACTACCGTGTGAAGGTAGCGCTCTAACCAACTGAGCTAACCGCCCCTTTTCAATATACATCTTGATTTTTCACTAATATAGTGCTTTTCACGTTTTTTTCAAGTATATATTCAAAAAATAACTTGATTTTTTCAAAAAACAAGATATATTGACTAATGATTATTTTTGTATGATGTCCGCTCCGCTTCGGAGCAATTCCGCTTATAGGAGAGATTTATGTCTGAAAACTTGAAAGCAACGCTTAATATTGACGGAAATGTAGTCGATCTGCCCGTGATCGTCGGTACTGAAAATGAAAAAGGTATTGATATTTCTTCACTGCGTCAGAAAACCGGCTATGTCACTGTCGACCCCAGCTTCATGAATACAGCTGCATGTTACAGCAAAATCACTTTTATCGACGGCGAAAAAGGTATTTTGCGTTACAGAGGTATCCCCATTGAAGATCTGGTCAAACTGGAATCTTTTACCCAGGTGGCATTTCTGCTGCTTCACGGCAATCTGCCTACTCCTCAGCAGCGTGTCCAATTCTCCCGTTTGCTGAATTTGAACTCCATGCTCCATGAAGATATGCGTCACTTTTTCGATCACCTCCCAAGAGGTGCTCATCCGATGCATATTCTCTCCACTATGATCAACGCTCTGGCAATTTTCTATCCCAATGTTGACCTGCTCTCCATTGACGAAGATATTGACCTGTCCAGTGCCCGTTTGATTTCAACCATCCGCACCATGGCGGCTTTTGCTTACAAAAAGAATATCGGCGAACCCGTTGTTTATCCCCGCCACGATCTCACATATTGTGCCAACTTCCTCAATATGATGTTTGATTCCCCCGTTGCTCCTTACGAAATCAAACCCGAAATCGTCCGCATCCTGAACATTCTTTTCATTCTCCATGCCGACCATGAACAGAATTGTTCAACCACTACCGTCCGTACCATCGGCAGCGCACAAGTCAATTTGTATGCCACGATTTCCGCAGGTATTTCCGCCCTCTCCGGCCCGCTCCACGGCGGCGCAAATCAGGCAGTCGTCGAAATGCTCAACAAAATCCTTGCCGACGGCGGAAACGTTAAAAAATATGTCGATCTTGCCAAAGACAAAAACAATCCTTTCAGATTGATGGGATTCGGACACAGAGTTTACAAAACTTATGACCCCAGAGCCAAAATCATCCGTGAAGAATGTCATAAACTTCTGGAAAATATGGATATTCACGATCCGCTGCTCGATGTCGCACGCGAACTTGAAGAATACGCTCTCAATGATTCGTACTTCATGGAACGGAACCTCTATCCGAATGTTGACTTCTATACAGGCATCGTTTACCGTGCGTTGGGCATTCCCGAAAACATGTTTACCGTGATGTTCGCCCTCGCCCGTCTGCCCGGATGGATCGCTCATTGGAAAGAAATGATCGGCGGCACAACCAAAATCGTCCGTCCCCGTCAGATTTATATCGGTCAGACACCTTCCGACAGAGGCTGAAGAGGTATGCAGTAATGCTGCGTTTCATACATTGTGCCGACTTGCATATCGGAACACCTTTCAAAGGCGTTGCTGATTCATTCGGCACAAACTCCGGTGACTTCAAAGAACTGCTTTCTTCTCCGGAAAAAGCGTTCAACAGAATAATTGATACTGCTCTTGCTGAAAAGGTGGATTTTGTACTTTTTGCAGGAGATATTATGGACTCCGTCAATGTTTCATGGCGGAGTATTTCTGTTTTTGACCAAGGCATCAAAAAGTTGAAAGATGCGGACATTCCGTCATTGGTCATCGCCGGCAACCACGACGCCCTCCCCTGCAATGCTTTGGAGCAGGCATGCCGCAATGCGGTGCTTTTTCCCGCCGATGAAGTTAAATACCACGAAATCCCCGGCAAAGCATTGATCGCAGGAATAAGTTTCTCTTTTGCCAATGCAAAAGTCAATCTCGCAAAGAAGTTCAAGCGTCAGGATTCCGATCTTTTTCAAATCGCACTCTATCACGGCAATATCGGAGGTCAGGCAGCCTATGACAATTATTCTCCGGCTTCCATAGGCGATCTTGCGGAAGCAAATATGGACTATTGGGCTTTGGGACATATCCATGAAAAAGCCATGCTCTCGGAAAAAAATCCTGTGATTTTGTACAGCGGCGCACCACTCTCCCGCCATGTAAATGAAAAATCGCCCAAAGGTTTCCATCTGATAAAAGTCGATGATTTCAAAAATGTCAAAACCAACTTCATTCCGTGCGGCGTTCTCGGTTTTTTCCGTGAAGAAATAAGTCTGCATGACACTGCAAATATGGAAGAACTCAAAAGCAAATGTCTTGAAAAAATTTCCGCCGTAATTGCAGAACAAAAACTTGAAAAATATTTTATTGAACTTGTTTTGCGCGGAAACACCGTACTTGACAAAGAACTTCGTTATCAGAATGAAAATGATCTTATTTCACTTTTGGCAAATTCTCTCCCGTCAAATGTGCGTCTTACTTCAATAAATGTCAGGACCAACAGAAATATTGACAAAAACGATTTTTGCAATTCAAATATTTTTGCCTCCGATCTGCACAAAACTTTTGAAAAAGAAAAATCGGAAAATTTTCCGACTCTTGAAGAGGAAATTACCGCATTGAAACGGACATACGGCAACCTGTTTGATATTGAAGATTTTTCATTGCAGGATACCGCAGATGATGCCGAAAATGAAATAATCCGTATGCTCATGGAGGATTCAATATGAAAATCCTCGAAGTTCAAATCGAAAATTTCGGAAAATTCCGCAACTTCTCATACAAATTCAACGGCAGCGGCATCGAAATCCTCAACGGAGAAAATGAATTCGGAAAAACTACACTTATCTCTTTCATTCAACGCGTACTGTACGGCTTTCCCGATAAACGCCGCGCAGAAAATATGTACGACTGCGACGGAACCCCGTACGGCGGCAAACTGCTCTGCATAGATAACAACAACCGACCGATAACCATCGAACGCCTCGGCAGAACCAAAGGCGGCGTTTTAAAAATATACGACAGCGCAAGCGGAGAAGAATTAAACAGTGCCGATTACATCCGGCACAGTGCGGATTTTTACCGCAATATTTACATGATCCGCCTCAAAGATCTGCTTGATGAAGCCACTTTGAACACCTCTGAAATTCAACATCATCTGTACGGTATTGAGCGCTCTTTCGGCAACGCTTCGCCCAAAAAGATTCAAGATATGCTGAAAAACAAATGCGATGAGCTTTGCCGCCCCAAAGGCAATGTGCAGATAATCCCGCAGCTTGAAAAACAGCTCCGTGAACTTGAAAAAAATCAAAACGACCTCAATT
>JAZRBX010000065.1:0-2602 GCA_045635285.1 Victivallaceae bacterium | reverse complement strand
CGAGTAGCTCTTTCAAACTACCGCTTCCATCTCGACGGCGATCATCTTTCAAATATCTTTTGATTGACTTTTGAAATGACCTCAAAAAAGTCGGTGATTTTAAAAGTCTTCACTGGTTTTTGAAATCTCCTGTTTGGTTTGAATTTTATCATATTTGCAGCTGTATAAATTTTTTCTGTGCGGCTGATAAACAATTAAAACGGTGAATAAAAATGAAAAAAATGAATGACGATATTGCCAAAGCATTGGAAAAATGTCTTCAAGCAGTCTCTCTGAAAGAACTTTCCGTTCGCACCGGTGTCGGCAAAAAAACTTTGCGCCGCTTCGGTGAACGCAAAAATAAATACGCCCCCAATGATACTCTGCGTAAAATTTACCCCGAAATACGCCGTTATCTCCTGCTCAAAGAAGCAGAAGTCGGTGAGGTCCGCCCCGTCCGTATCGGTTCTGCTCCGCGTATGGGGCATTATCTCGATGAACTTACCAGCGATGAAAAAGTTTTGCTCGATACTTTCTCTTCTCTGCATCGTGATGACCGCAAGGCTTTTACTGAAAACTTCTCCGATGCTGTCCGCAAAGAAGATGTCATTGAACTTGAAATAAAAGAATTGTCCGCAGAAGAAAATCATATTCTGGCTCTTTTCCGTGCCATCAGGGATGAGTTCCGTGAAGAATTTCTAATGTCCGTGGTCGAGTGTGCAGTTGAAGAAATGAAAAAGCGTCGGGAAACATTTTGATATGGGAAAAAAAGTACAATTAAATGCTTTGTTCAGCAGTTTTATAATTTTCGCCGTATGCGGTGTTTTTGTTTTTCTCGGCGGCAGTTACATAAACTCCGTCAATGCTGCAGTCAGTCAGGAAGCTCATGCGGTTGACTCATTCGTTGAGGAGAGCAATGTCGGTGAAAATGCCTCCCGCATACGCTATGTAACCAAAAATGTTGTGTCCATCCTCAAATACCGTCATTACCGCAGCCGCAAACATGACAATGATTTTTCGCATCTTGTCTTTGATAAATATATCGAAATGCTTGACCCCGGCTGTGTCTATTTTTCGCAGGAAGATTTGAAAAAACTTTCTGAATATTATGACCGTCTGGATGAGGATTTGGAGAAGGGCAATGCTGATTTTGCCTTTGTCGCATTCGATATATACAAAAAACGCCTTGAAGAGTATCGTCTTTATGCGGAAGACTTGCTGAAAAAAGATTTTGATTTTACCGTCGATGAAAATATTGTTATCGATCGCAGCAAAGTTGCGCGTGCCGCCAACGATGTTGAACTGCATGAACTTTGGCGCAAGGATATCAAAAATTCCGTTCTCAATATGCGTCTTTATGAAAAAATGATGGCGGAAAACCATGATAAAAAAGAGAGCGATGAAGAAAAACAGAATAAAAAAATACGGGAACTTTGGGGAAATACCGACCCCAGAAGCAGAATTATCAAACATCTGAAAGATGTTCATAACGAATTGAGTCAGAAAAATGTTCTCGATGTCCTTGATATTTATCTGACTGCGGTGGCACAGGTTTACGGTCCGCATTCAAGTTATCTCTCGCCCAAAAGCAATGAGGATTTTGTCATTCGCATGAGTTTGTCGCTTTCCGGTATCGGTGCGACTCTGACCAGTGAAGACGGTCTTATCCGCATTGTTGAAATCGTTCCCGGCGGTCCCGCCGCTCTCGACGGAAGATTGAAGAAAGAGGACCGCATCATCGGTGTCGGACAGGGCAAAGACGGCGAAATCGTCGATGTGGTGAATATGTCTGTTTCCAATGCCGTAAAATTGATCCGCGGCAAAGAGAATACAATCGTCCGTCTTGCCATTCTCCCCGGCGATCAGGGCAGAAATGCCAAGCCACAGATCATTGAAATTGTTCGCAAAAAAGTCGAATTGAAAGAATCCGGTGCCAAAGGTACTGTTCATAATGCCGGTCAGAAAAAAATCGGTGTTATTACTATTCCGAGTTTTTACCGTGATTTCAGCGGTGAAATGGCAGGCGATAAAAAATTCCGCAGTGTTTCAAAAGATGTTGACAATATTTTAAAGTCTTTTGCCAAAGAAAAAGTTGATTCCGTAGTAATTGATTTGCGTACCAACGGCGGCGGCAGTTTGATCGAAGCCATTCAGCTTTCCGGTCTTTTTATCAAAAAAGGTCCTGTTGTGCAGATCCGCTCACGCAACGGTCAGCAGCATGTCAATGAAGATTCCGACAACGGTTACATCGCATACGCAGGACCTTTGGTCGTACTGAACAGCAGAATGTCTGCCAGTGCTTCTGAAATTTTTTCCGCCGCCATGCAGGATTATGATCGTGCGGTCATTGTCGGCGACAGCAGTTCATACGGCAAAGGTACTGTGCTTGAAGTCCTTTCGCTGAATGAACTTTTCTCATGGATTCCGATCAAATTCGACGCAGGTTCTCTGCAATATGAATCTGCGGTCTTCTATCGGGTTACCGGTGCTTCCGTTCAGCAGTTCGGTGTCGCTTCTGATATCGTGATACCGTCACTCAGTGAACCTATGGAAATCGGCGAGCGGCACAACAAAAATCATTTGCCGTGGGATGAAATCGACAGTTGTGAATTTAAAAAATATT
>JAZRBX010000064.1:0-2015 GCA_045635285.1 Victivallaceae bacterium | reverse complement strand
GCCTTTGCCGTAATTATTTTCTGTCCATGCTGGATAATTTGAGGTAATACCGGGCGGATTGGAGTGGACTGCCGCATACAATTCTGCATGTCCTACGGGAAAATCGGGCAGGGTGAGGGCGGCTTTGACCACAGTTTTTTCGCGGGGAGTAACAAAAGGAATTCTGCCGCTTGAAAAAACAAGTTCTTCTCCGGTATAAGTTACCGTATCGGAATATTCTCCTGTAAAATCAACTCCCATGAGGTCGTCGAGTGCGAAGTTTTTGCCGCCGATACCGTCTTTGTCAAAAAGTGAAGTATCACCGGTGCAGATGAGAGTGCCGCCGTTGGCGGTGAAATCACGGAAACGCTGCTGTTCTGCTTTGTCCAAGTATGCACAGTTGTTGACGATGATGGTTTTGTATTTTGAAAAATCGGTATCGTTTTCGGAAATGATTTTAAAAGGAACGTGCATTTTGATAAGGATTTCAGCCGTACCGAGAGCTTCATCAAGGACAGCATTTTTCTTTACATCCATATTGCTGCCCCTGCCGGCATGAAATTCATCAAGTTTCACGCCGTTGAGATTTTTGTCAATACAGCAGCTCATGGAAAAATACAGCCCGACATCAGAAGACAGTTGCGCTTCTGATTTGCAGACAGCTTCCGTTATCGGAGCGACGGAATCATTGACATATTTCATGGCATCAAAGGCGTTCTGCCGCACCGTGCCGTCGGAGTTTACCGCATCAATGAACATATATGCACCGCCGTTGGCGAGAGTTGTCATGGCGGAAAGTTTCATTTCCTGCGGTGCTTTGTCGGCGGTATGCTGTGTCAGATTAGTTGTGCATGAAGCCATGAATTCAAATGGTTTGCAGCGAGATAAAGCATTGAATGCTTTGACCGCAAAACGCTGTTGAAGTTTATCACCGTAGAAGTCGCCGGTTGCATAATCAGAAGAACTCATTAAGCCTGAAGATTGGGCGAGATACCAGCCGTGGAGCATGGGCGAAAATTGATGTGTTACGGTTATATGCGGTTTGATATTTTTAACGAAATTTGTCAATTTATCAGCAAATTCAACCAGAGATTTTTCACGGAAACGCTGAAAATCAATCCATGCAGGATTGTTCCAGTTGATATATTCAGGAAGTTTTTTGCCGTATTTTTTGCGGCATGCGCCGCAGGTGCAGATGATCGGCCAATAGGTCATGTCGACAAACAGTCCCTCAATATCATACTGCATGACCTCTTCAAGCTGTTTGCAGAAAAATTCAACGGCATCATCATGGCTTGAACATGCACAGTGCATACGGAAGCCTTTGCGGGAATGACATTCATCATAAACTTCGACATGCGGCATGCGTTTGACGCAGTCGTTGTGAAAAGTCGCTGTGTAGTATGCAATCGGTATGATCCCCTGTTTGCGTGATTCCGCAATAAGTTCGCCGAAAATATCTCTGCCGTTCAAATTTGCGTGCTGATGACCGACTTTGGTCGGGTAATAACAGTTTCCGTTGTGGTCGCAGGAGAAGAGTTGGGCTGACTTGAAACCAGCATCCTTGATTGCCTTGACGGAGGCAGCGGGATCGGCTTTTGCCATGAATTCGGCTTTTAGATCGGTAATGTGATTGTCAAGATTGAATCTTGCATAAGAATTTTTTATCCAGTTCATAAAAGTTTCTCAATTGGTTTGTATTATATTTATTCTGATGTCAATTTTTTTCGGAATATCCCTGTCGAACATTGAATTTGTTTCGTTGACGGGAGTTGTTGTTATTTTTAAAGAGATATTGTTTTCGTTTTGGATGCAATCGGTTATCTCCATGCGGTACGGAGGTGCGAAAAGCGGTGAAGATTTTTTGCCGTTGCAGATGATTTCCAGTACGCCGAGGTTTTGGGTGCATTCGATGAAAAAGCGTTTGGTTCTGTCGATTGTCTGACAATGGACGGCAAAATCAATTTCATCGGCAAAATATACGGTTTTTTCAGCGATGATTTCCGTATCGGAGGGAAAAAGCGGCAGATTTTCGT
>JAZRBX010000063.1:0-2743 GCA_045635285.1 Victivallaceae bacterium | reverse complement strand
ACCTCTGTTTCTTATTATGTTCTCGACTCAAAACGCCATTTGAGCAATCCCGAAGGGCAGATAGCCAACAAAATCGACGCTCACCTCCAGCTGATACGGGGTTACACCAACCGCATTGAAAATTTTAAACATCTGGTGCTGGATGTCGGTGTCGCAGAAGATTCTCTGCTGCCGATTTTCAGCGGGACATGTTCGGAGATGGGAATTCTTTCAAAAGATGAAAAAGAACGCGGCGTCCTGCTTATTGACTTCGGTGCGGGGACTACTGAATACATCGTTGAGTACAAAAACGGCATGATCACCGGCGGTATTTTCCCTATCGGCATGAATCACGTTCTCAATGACCTTTCCATCGGTTTGAATCTGCCATTTGACTATTGCCGTCAAATGGCAGAAGACGGTTCGCTGGAAAAACTGCTTACATCCGGTGCTGAATTTCTTGAATATCCGGGAGTCCGCGGAAGCGTCCGTAAAATTCCGGTAAGTTCTTTTGAAACGATTATTGAATTGCGTATGCGTGAACTTTTCGGCTTGATACACAAAGCCATTCTCCACGAAAATATCAAGCACAATGAAGACATCCTGCACAATCTTGATGCAGGCGGTGTCCTTACCGGAGGCGGTGCAGCATTTTCATTCTGCCGCAATATTTTTCAGGATGTATTTCAATGTTCCGCCCGTATCGGCTTGCCGCATGATGTTGTCGGGGCATCGGGGGAAATCAATTCTCCGCGTTACAGCATGATTTACGGAGCATTGAAAATCGCCGACCACCAGTTCCGCAACTATGACATATCTCAATCACAAAGTCCGATTCAAACTCTTGAATCCATGGTTAATAAAATTTACCACCTTGGCAGAAACATCGGCAAAAATATCAAGGAGTCTATCAATATATGAGCAATGACAAAAAAATAGCCATTGTCGGTGTCGGACAGGCCGGCTGCCGTACGATTTCAGAGATATCAACTCTCCGTCAGGCTCAAAATTTCACACTTTTTGCCGTGGATACGGATGAACATACTCTCAATGAATGTCAAATCTCTCCGGACCATAAACTCCTTGCCGGTTCAAATTGGCGGCATGGTCAGGGGTGCGGCGGTGATGCTTTGGCAGGGACAAGAGCGATTGCTGCGTCCAGGGCACAGCTTGAAAAACTGCTCAATGGTTTTGATCTTATTTTCTTTACCGGCGGTCTCGGCAGAGGAAGTGCATCCGGCGGCTTGCCGATTCTGTCAAGTGTCGCCAAAAAGAATAAAATTCCTGCAATATTCATCGTTACCATGCCGTTTAAAATGGAAGGCATGGACAAACAGAAAACCGCAGAATCCGCTTTGAAAAATGATCTTTGTCCTCTGGCGGAAGTGGTTCTGGCTTTGCCCAATGACCTGCTTTTTTCCATACTGCCGGGCGATGTTTCTCTGCAGGAAGCATTCCGCACATCCAACCGTCAGATAGCCAAATGCCTGATCTCTCTGGCGATGATTTTCAAAGGCGGCAACCTTCTGCCTGCAAACTATGCGGACCTTTCAGGCTTGCTCCAGCAGAAAAAAAGTTCTGTAAGTATCGGTATCGGTCTGGTCAATGCCAAAGACTCGCCCGAAGAAAAACATTCACTCCTGCTTGAACGCATGCTGACCTCCCCTCTCCTCGGTTCTGTCAAAAAAATTAAAGAAGCGGATGCTGTTATCACTTCTCTGCTTGGCGGTGATAATTTGAATATCTCTGACTGTCTGCATATTTTTGACAAAATCAGAGAGCTTACACCGGAAAATTGCAAACAAATCCATTCTGTAAGTACAGATGAAACTTTGCAGGAAGCGATGATTCTGAGTACGATCACTGTCAAATTTGATGAATCAAACGATTTTGAAAGCGTCCTCGGCATTCCCGACGAAGTCAAAATTCCGACTCGCCGCAAAGTTGCAAATCCTGACGGCTTTGAACAACTCGGACTGGAACTTGATGCCCGTTCACGCGGTATCATGGAACATACCACTCCGACGATCATCAATCAGGAAGACATGGACATTTCGACTTTCCAGCGTAAACAGATAAAAATCGACTCCGGCGTTTGATCCATAATACACGCCGCATTGAGGTATAGTGCTTTCTTATACAGAACACTATACCTTTTATTTTTTTTGCTATGTTCCAAATATTGGTCGGCACTTCAGGCAAAGGAAAAAAAGCTTTTAAGGAAAGTTCCTTTCCCTTTTCCTTTCCTTAAAACTCCTCCTTTTTTCAAAAATCTTTTCATAAAGCTTTCAAGTTTCAGAAAAATTTTTTATTCTCAATTATACATACTCCGGAGCATGCCTCCAATCTTCCCTTCATTTCTCAAACATCTCAATCCCTGTCTGAAATCATTATCTGAATATACACCATGTTGCGGAGGAATTGACGGAAGCTGCACAAAATTTCTTGATTTTTTTCATTTTCGGACTTGACATCCGGGCTTTCATTGACTATAGTATATTCAGAGCTGTTTTTTATGGAGCTTGCCCCGGGGAATTGGAACCCGAATGCCGTTTCATAAAAAGCAGCTATTTTCATATTCATATATCTGCAATAGCCTTTTTCTATTTTTTTAGCAGTATTATGATTTTCTTTGCCATATATACTGCGAATTGAATTAACAGTGTATTCTGTATTTCTATTTATTTTTCATCAAAACGCAAAGCATTCATTAATGGATGCTTGTTTTCATCTGCGAGCAAAGTATATATTTCAAGATGCTTGC
>JAZRBX010000062.1:0-11818 GCA_045635285.1 Victivallaceae bacterium | reverse complement strand
TTTGAATTCATTGGGATCGATAAGGTCAAGCTGACGACCGAGTTCGGGAATAACAGCACCGCCGACTTTCTGGACGAGTTTTTCCTGATCTGCGAGGAAGAAGAGAGCATCGCCGTCTTCGACACCACCGATTTTTTTGAGGTTGTCGAGAATTTCGCGGTTGAGGAATTTGACGATGGGGCTTTTTTCTTCAGTGCCGGTCCAGATGATGTAAGCCATACCTTTTGCACCGTTTTCCTGTGCGTAACCGATGAGGTCATCGAAGAATTTGCGGGGTTTGCCTGCGACTTTGGGAGCGCGGATAGCACGGACGACACCGCCGTTGGCAATGGTTGAAGCGAAAGCTTTGAATTCGCAATCGCGGAAACATTCAGTAACATCGATCATTTCCAGCGGGTTGCGGAGGTCGGGTTTATCAGAACCGAAGCGGCGCATTGCTTCCAGATAGGGGATGCGGGGGAACGGAGAAGCAGCAAATTTTTTGGTGCTGAATTTGCCGAAAATGTGATCGAAAAGCCCTTCAACAACTTTGAAGATTTCTTCCTGATCGACAAAACTCATTTCCATATCCAGTTGATAAAATTCACCGGGACTGCGGTCCGCACGGGCATCTTCGTCACGGAAACAGGGAGCGATCTGGAAGTAACGGTCAAAACCTGCGACCATAAGCAGCTGTTTGAACTGCTGGGGAGCCTGCGCCAAAGCATAAAATTTACCGGGATGCAGACGGCAGGGAACGAGGTAGTCTCGGGCACCTTCAGGACTGCTGGCAGTCAGGATCGGAGTCTGAAATTCATGGAATCCGATATTGGTCATATAACTGCGCATGGCAGCGATGACTTCGGAACGGAGAATGATATTTTTGTGCAGTCTGTCTTTGCGGAGGTCGAGGAAGCGGTATTTCAAACCCATTGCTTCGGGGGCCTGATCATCTTTGGCGATCTGGAAGGGGATAACTTCTGCTTCGCCGAGGATCTCCATAGTTTTGGCAACGAGTTCGATTTCGCCGGTGGCGAGTTTGGGATTGATAGTGCCTTCGGTACGGGCAACGACAGAACCGCCGAACTTAACTACAGTTTCCACACGCCAGCGTTCGAGAGACTGATAGAAATCACATTCAGGATTGATAACGACCTGGGTCAAACCGTAGTTGTCACGGAGGTCGATAAAAATGACGCCGCCATGGTCGCGGACACTGTGAATCCAGCCGGAAATCATAACTTCCCTGCCGACATCGCTTTTGCGGAGTTCACCGCATGTGTGAGTTCTGTAAATACTCATAATTTCGGGTCTTCCTATTTTTAAAGGTTTCAGCTTTTTTTATTTACAAAATTGCAATCACAGTAATATAGCATATTTTTTGATTTTTTATACTGTAATATTGATTTTTTTTCAAAGTTTTTTAAAGTTTTTCCGTATCGAGTCTTTCCGCCTGTTTCACAAGCATGTCAAAAGTGGCATTGTCATAGTTGTAAAGAGTATGGAGAAAGCTGACTATACGCCGTGCGGAACGCACATTTTCCAGAGTAAATTCCTCTACTGACCCGTCGCAGAAAATCACATGGATTTTATTTTCATGCACGCCGCCTCTGTCTGTAAGAAGCGGAATTTTTTTATCACGGCTGCGGTAATTTTCACCCCAGTAATAAAATCTGCCGTAATGAATACTTTTTCCGTCTTCGAGCGGCAGAGAAAATTCTTTCTCATCAATATCGGCGAACCATCTCAATTTAACAAGACCTGAAATATTGATCCCGTCGGGATAATTGATATTGCATTCGGCATATCGTTTCAAATCTTCAGCATATTTACGCATTTTCTCCATACATTGGCTGTTTTCTGCGGATTTACGGCGTTCCATGAATATATGACTGCTGTCGATAAAAAATTTCGCATCCAAATGCAGCATCAGATTCATCGTATAAGGCATAAATATCATGGAAGCAAGCGGCATATCAGAATACTGCTCTATATGCAGCTGTCCGTTTTTACGCTCCATGGTATTGAAAGCATCACTGCCTGTATAATCCCTGAAAAACTCCAGCGCATGAGATTTATCCAGCAGCAAAGAACTCATCACCGCAGAAAAATCTTTGCTCCAATACAAAAAATAATCATCCTCTCGATCATCTTTGATACCGAGTTTTTCTATTTTGCTGCAGAGAGACTTCTCTTCTGCAATACTGCCGAATTTTGCCAAAGCTTCAAGTGAAGAAACGATCATCACATAATCATTAATATGCATCATTGCCGCTTTCGGATAATTCCGGAACATGCGTACATGCAGCATATTATCCTTGAAAAAAGCTCTGCGGCGGAGAATGAGTTTTTCTCCTGCTTTATTGAAAAGACTTTTGTCATGATCGGGGATGATAAACATGAAATCAATTTCTATTTTTCCATCTTTTTTGCTGTCGGCAATATCATTGACATTGAGCAATCCTCCCCACTCACCTGTCAAATATTCTGCAAATTCTTCAAGTTCCATGCCGCTTATTTCATCGGCAAATGTATTAAGTTTTTTCCGCAGAGCCGAATTCTCCGGCAAACTTTTCACTGCCTCACTCCAATTCAACGGCATATTGAATGCGATCAGAGTATTATCACGGATCATGAAAATATCACTTGGTTCATCTTCGCTTGCTGGAACATATCGTTTTTCCTCCGGAATATCTTTCAGCAATGCGAAAAGGAAACCGTCTGATTTTTCATCATATTCAATATCGATATTATTTTTGAAAACATTCTGTTTTTCATCTTCAAACAAAAATGATTCTGAAGATATTTTTTTTACGTCATGCAAACCGCTCTGACGGATAGATTGCCTGACTCCGTCAAGTCCGTTTCCGAAAACGTGCTTCAATATATCAAAACCTGCCGGTGTTTTTGCGGAGTCGGTATGACGCATGCGCCAGTAATTTTCGAGATTTTTTTCAAATGAAGCGAGCTGTATTTGCGGCTCAACGGATGATTCAAAAACTTTTTTGCCGCTGCTGCACCCGACAACAAGAAATAATGCCGAAAACAACAAAAAAATTTTTCTGTTCATTCTCCATCTCCGTTTTCAATGTATTTTTTCAGGACTTCACAGTCATCGAAATAATGTTTTTCACTGCCGATTACCTGTTCTTTTTCATGCCCTTTGCCGGCGACAAGCACAATATCATTGCTTCGGGCAGCATTTACAGCAATTCTGATTGCTTCTGCCCGATCGCTTTCAACCGCCAGAGGTTTCCGTTCACATCCCTGCAAAATTTCATTGATTATCGAGCAGGGGGCCTCGCTTCTCGGATTGTCCGAAGTCAAAATAAATTCGTCTGCAAGCAATGACGCAACTTTTCCCATCCGCGGGCGTTTGGTCCTGTCGCGGTCGCCGCCGCACCCGAAAACACAAATAACCCTGCCGTTACGCAGTAATGCTTCCTGTTTCAGAATCGCAAGGACATTCTGCAAAGCATCGTCAGTATGAGCATAATCAACAAAAGCCGTTCCGTGCTTGCCAAGCTCGATTTTTTCCAGTCTGCCGGGAACATTTATAATATTGTTTTTCAAAATTTCAAGACATTTTTCAAGTTCATATCCGAAAAATTGCAGAACGCAGAGAACACCTGTAATGTTATAAAAATTGTGTCTGCCGATAAGAGAACTTTCAACTTGAAAGCCGTTCAGGAAAAATTTACCGTCGATCATGCTCATTTGCATATCGGCATTTCCGTTAAAGCCGAAAGTTACGACATTTCTGCCGTTTTGCCGCAATTCAAGAGCCAGTTCATTTCCTGCACGGTCATCAATATTTATCACTGCAGCACCGTCAGGAGCAAGATTTTTGCAGAACAAAATCTTTTTGGCGGCAAAATAATTCTCAAGATTCTGATGATAATCCAGATGGTCGCCCGTCAGATTGGTAAATATCGCCGCCTGAAATTGAACATTGCCCAATCTTTTCTGCGAAAGTGCATGACTTGAACATTCAAAAAGCAGATATTCCGCTCCGTTCGCTTCCGCCCGCGATGAAAATGAAAAAAGTTCCCCCGCTTCAGGCGTCGTGCATGATGAACTTTTAAGTTCAACTCCGTCAAAATTTTCAACCGTGGAAAAAAGTGCGGACTTCACTCCGAGCTTACTCAGCAAATGAAAAAAAAGATAAACCGTAGTCGTTTTGCCGTTAGTTCCCGTAACCCCCAGAAACTTCAAATGCCGATCCGGCTCTCCGTAAAAAAATCTCTGTGCTTCACTGTATGCCAAACGGTCGTCGGCGACCCGCAGAAAATTCATACATCCGTAATTTTTATCCGAACTTATCACCCCCGAAGCCCCCTGCTCCAAAGCGTGAGAAACAAAATCATTACCGTCGACATTAACGCCCTTTACCGCACAAAAGAGAGCATTTTTTTCCGCAAACTTTGAGTTTGCCGCAACACTTTTTACTTCAAAATCCTCATCAATGCGGCATTCAAGCACATTTTCTCCGAAAAACCGGGCATATTCACTGAATTTTCTGCCGTTTTTCATTTATCACTCATATCTCCCGGCAGAGCGTTTTCAACATGCATTGAGCGTGAACCCTTCAAAAAAATCCACTTGCCGTCAGCAATGATTTTTTGCAGGCAAACGCCGGCAGATACAGAATCTTCAAAAAACTTCATTGCGAAATCATCTTTGTTTGCCATAAAGTTTTTTCCTATTGCCAGGACTTCAGCCTGCGGCAGATTTTCTTTGATATTCTGCAGAAGTTTTCTATGTTCATCGGCGGAACTTTCACCAAGTTCAAGCATATCTCCAAGCACCAGCACGACATCTTTTTCAGCGAATTCGCCGTTTCTGACACTTTCACAAATCATTTTCAAAAGAGCATTCATACTTGCAGGATTGGCGTTGTAAGCATCATTGTAAAAGTGAGCCCCGCCATACAGTGTAATTTTGGCACGCATCCCCGGAAGTACAGTATTTTTCAACCCCTCTGCAATCTCCTGCAAAGTCATTTTGAAATATTTTCCTGCGGCACAGGCAGTACAGGCATTCTGTGCCTGATGCTCGCCCTGCATGGTCCATACTACGTCGACACATTCATCGGCGCAATGAAGTTTAAAGGAACTGCCGTTTACCGAACCTTTGAAATCGCTGTAATAAATATCAATATCTTCAGATTTTTCATTGCCGAAACGCATAACCGGCAGATTTTTTGCCGCGGCGAATGCGGCAATTTGCAAACTTTGGGGAATATTGCCGGGAAATACCGCAAGTTCCGACGCATAATCAAAAATCGCCGACTTCTCTTTTGCAACTCCGTTCAAATCTCCGAGATTCTCCAAATGACACGGAGCAATAGAATTTATCATAGCGACATCGGGACGCACGATTTCAGAGAGGACACCGATTTCACCGAAAGAACTTGTACCCATTTCAATCACGCAAACCTTATGCTCTTCGGTCAAACGGAGCAAATTCTGCGGCACTCCGACATGATTATTGGTATTGCCTTCGGTAAAAAGCACCGCACCTTTGCCGAATTTATATTCAAGGACCGCTCTTGTCATCTCTTTGACGCTGGTTTTGCCGACACTCCCGGTTACGGCAACGCTTGGAACAGCAACTTTGCGGAGCATCAATGCACCGAGCTGCTGATATGCTTTCAAAGTATCATCGACGATCCAGTATTTACCATTTGGCGGCAGTGGTCTGTTTTTTTGCACACAAAGCACAGCGGCATTATTTTTAATTGCCTGTTCCAGAAAATCATGGGCATCGAAACGCTCACCTTTGAGTGCGAAAAAAATTCCGTTGCTCAAATCTTTGCGGCTGTCGGTTTCTGCTTTTACGATTTTGACAGCAGGGGATACTCCCTGCAGCACCCCACCGCAAAAATCAACAATTTCATTTATGCTTACAGTCAGCATTATAAATCTCCCTGAAATATTCAACTGTATAGCGAAGTCCCTCTGCCAGAGGAATTTCCGGATGCCAGTCAAGTTTGCTTTCTGCCAGAGAAATATCGGGACGGCGGCGGCTTGGGTCATCAGACGGCAGTTCTCTGAAAACGATTTCCGATTGGCTTCCGGTGTATTCCAAAACCATTTCTGCAAGTTCAAGCATGGTAAATTCGCCGGGGTTGCCGAGATTGACAGGACCGGTGAAATCATCGCCGCTTACCATCATTTTTTTCAACCCCCTGACCATGTCCGCCACATAACAGAAACTTCTGGTCTGCTCTCCGCTGCCGTAAATCGTAATGTTTTCTCCGCCGAGTGCCTGATTGATGAAATTGCTGACCACACGGCCGTCATCTGCCTGCATGAAAGGTCCGTAAGTATTGAAAATACGGACAACTTTGATTTTCAAATCAAACATACGGTGATAATCAAAGAAAAGAGTTTCAGAAATCCTTTTACCCTCATCATAACAACTGCGGATGCCGATGGTATTGACATTGCCTCTGTAACTTTCAACCTGCGGATGAACGAGCGGTTCTCCGTAAATCTCACTGGTGGAAGTCAGCAGGATTTTTGCATTTTTCTCTTTTGCAAGTTCCAGCATATTCAATGCGCCGCAAAAAGCGGTTTTGGCAGTAAAAACGGGGTCTTTCTGATAATAAGGGGGCGACGCCGGACATGCCAGATGATAAATCTCGTCAATTTCAAAATCAGTTTTCAAAGGGTCAATAACATTGTGCTCGATCACTTTGAAATTCGGATTGCCGAGCAGAGATTCCGCATTTTTGAGACTTCCTGTATAGAAATTATCCACGGCATAAACTTTATTGCCGTCTTCAAGAAGCGAAGCACACAAATTGCGCCCGAGAAATCCGCAGCCGCCGGTAACTAAAATATTTTTCATTCCGCACCCTGCAACTCAGGTATTGAAGTACGCAGGACATTGCCTTTGAAAATCAAACGGACAAGGTCATGATGCGATTTCATATAGATCCATGTCATATTTCTTTCATCAGGAGTATGAACGGGCGGAACTTTGCCCCAGCTGACGGCGATTTCCTCTTTGGTCATACCGTAAGCGATTTCGCCGTTCTGAACTTTGGAGAGAAATTCAGGGCGGATCCTGCCGCTGACAGCTTCACGGTCATCGAAGCCTATAAGCATACGGATGTACTGCTGCATTGATGCCATTCTTTCGCCCTTGCTGAAATCAATGGAAAACAACGTTTCGCTGTTCACAGTTTTGAAAACAAGTTTTTTTTCATTGCATTCAACAACTTCAATTTCAGTACCGAAAGGAATAATGTTCCCCTGAATGAAATTCAAACAGCTTATATGTGCAGGATCATTGTAAAAAATGTTATATTGAGTGTAAAGACGGTCATTTTCCCCCTGCTGCAGGACTTCGGAAACCACCACAGTTTTTGCACAACCGCAGAAAATTACGGCACACAAAAGCGACAAAAAAGCAATTTTTTTCATTTATCAACCTTTCTAAAACATGTAACGGATAATAGCATTGGAACGCAGTTTCTGCACATATTCCTGATATGCTTTCTCTCTTTGTTCTTCTTCCAATTTTTTAATTATCTGCAAACGAACCTCATCGAGTGAATATTTTTTTCCCGGGATGATTTTGTCAACCATCAAATAATACACCCCCTCGCCTGAAATTTCAAGCGGTCCGATGATTTGTTCCGTCTTTTTTTCCTTTAAAACCTCCTGAAACTCCTGCCGCAGAGCCTCCGCAGTGCTTTCAACTGCAAAATCATTTCTGCGTGCAGACGGCAGTTCTGAATACTCTTTGACCAGCGAATAAAAATCCGACGAGTTGGATGATATTTTTTCCGCAACTGCTTTCCGGTTTGCCTCAAAGTCCGGATTTTTGCTGCTTAAAAAAAGTATATTCAAACGCATTTTCTCCGGAACGACAAATTTGTTTTCATTAGCTTTGTAATATTCATAAACTGTTTTCGGAGAAACATTTACATTAACATACAACTCTCTGCCGACAACATACTGCACCGTGATCCTCTCCTCTACTTTTTGACGGAAATAATCGACAGAAAGTCCCGAAGAACGGATTTTTTCATAAAATTCACTGCGGGTGCGGCAGTTCGCTTTGACCGCCATTTCATCCAATGCAGAAGATATTGTCTGGTTGTCTATCGGGAACGGATTTTTTTTGTACTCAAGGAGAATAAGTTTGCGGTCGATGAGGTCTTCAAGTGTTTTTTTCCGGAGCTCCAGAATCGTCTGTGCCACACGCTCTTTGTCCAAAGCATTTGCCATATAATATTCTTCATTCTGCGTTTCAAAAAGAATATCACTCAAACTTATCGGCTCGCCGTTGACCGAAGCAAGCACACTGTCTGTCGATTTTTCAACACGGGATTCCGTTTCTGCGGCGAAACAGAACACCGCAGACAAAAAAAGACAAAAACAGATAAAATTCTTCATGATCTTTCTGCCCGCTTCAATGCCAATTCAACTGCCGCAAAAAAACTTCCTGTGCCGCATTCGCCCCTGCCCCAGGCTATATCAAATGCACTTCCGTGGTCCGGACTGCACCTGATTATCGGCAGACCGACAGTGGAATTCACTCCGCTTGAAAATGCAAGCATTTTGAACGGGATATGTCCCTGATCATGATACATCGACACTATGCCGTCATACTTTTCATATCTTCCGGGAACAAATAAAACATCAGGAACAACGGGGCCGTCCACACGGATTTTTTTCTGCCGCAGAATTTCAACTGCTTTTTTGGTAATTTCTTCATCTTCACGCCCCATGCATCCGTTTTCTCCCGCATGAGGATTCAAAGCCATAACAGCGATATGAGGATCACTCACGCCCTCACTTGTCAAAGCATCAATCAGCATTTCCGTAACGGAAACGATCCTTTCGATACTGATATTCGCTGAAACTTCGGTAATGGGAATATGAGTTGTTACAAAAACTACATGAAGTTTACCGCTGGACTGCATCATGGCAAAATCTTCCGTGCCGCACATTTCAGCAATCATTTCAGTATGACCGGAGAAATCCACGCCCGAAAGATTTACAGAATACTTATTGACCGGAGCGGTAACAACGGCTTTGTTTTTGCCGTCAATGACCGATTGGGTCGCCGCTTTGATCGCTTCATAAGCTGCCCTGCCGCAAAGTGCATCGGCTTCATTGGTTTTCATCTCATTGAATTTAATGAGTTTTGAACTTTCAACGATTTCAACTTTTTTGCTGTCGACATGCGGAGCAAATCTTCGCAAGGCCTCCTCAAGAACATCCCTCTCGCCGAAAAGTACAAATTCACACTTTCCGGCAAAAGCAGGCTCACCGACAGCCCTTGCCAGCAGTTCAGGGCCGACCCCTGCGGGGTCGCCCCTGCTCAAAGCGATACGGCACATATTACCAGTCCTGACCTTGTTTGCGGCAATATTCGGCAACGTTGGGGATCAGAGGTTTAATAAGTTTTTTGATAGCGACAGCATATTCACGGATTTCCCACTGGGCATGTTCACTGTCACGCAATTCCAAAAAGTGAAGCAGATTGGAGAGGTCAACAGTTCCCCAGAAAGTAACCATCATATTCTGCGGCAGAACTCCGCGTGCCTGTTCACGGCAAACGCCGTTTTCCAGCAAACGCTCATAAAGTTTGAAAGATTCAGCATGATGCTTTTCAATTTCCTGACGCAATGCTTCATCTTCAAAACTTTCGTCTGCGAAAGAAGCCTGACGGTTGCTTTTAGCCTGACGGCGCAATTTGGGAGGAGTATAAAATTCAATATCAAAATCGGTATAACGGCGTGAAATTTCATTGTAACTCCATGTGCGGTGACGATGCCACTGACCACGGACAAACAAGGGACAATGAATACTGAAAGTAAAGACCATGTGTTCGAGAGGACTGGTATGTTTATTGGCAATCAGATATTCTGTCAGCTGAATATCTCTTTCATCCATCTCTTTTTTAAGTTTTCCGAAAGAAACACGGGCGGCATTTACAAAAGTTGCTTCAGTACCCATGTGGTCAATCAGACCGACCCAACCCTGACCGCCGAGAACTTTGACATGATTTGCGGGCGGAATGTTTAATTTTTCCATACTTACTCTCCTTGTTTTTTAAAGTTTTTTAATATCATCAATAGCAGTTTGTACAAATTTTTCAACACATTGATTCATCCCGTTGACAAAAGCGGCTCTTCCGACATTTTCAATGGGGGATTCAATGATGTAATTTTTTTCAAATTTTTTGTTATCTGCAGATTCTCTTAAAACGCAGTTGATACCGAGCACTGCCTTTTTACGGACAACATCAAACTCAAATTCAAATATCGTCAACGCCACATCAAACTGACGGGCATCAGCATTGTTTGAACTGCGTACTGCCGCAAGCATATATCTGCGGAGCATGACTTCCGGACTCTGAACCCAGTAATTGTACTGGTCAAGTTCCATAACAGAGTTTTCACATGTATAGAGAAAATTCATGCGGGCGGGAGAAATATTCTGGAAATTACGGAAAGAAAAACGATAATCCGTTTCAAAAGGTTTTTCCCCTTTAAAATCAATATCATAATAATTTACCGTATTGATCGCGGGCGACAGAAGTGAACAGCCGCTCAAACATAAAACAGCTGCAGCAGCGTACATAATAAAAGTAAATTTTTTCATTTTTTATCTCCTTTCAAAACTTCCAGAGGCGGAATTTTTATAGATTTGCCGATACGCAATTTATTGGGATTGGAAATTTTATTATATTCCATAAGTTGTTTATAATACTTGGTAGTTCCGTAAAATTTACGGCTCAAATGAGTAAATGTATCACCTCTTTGAATTTTATATTCAATTACTGAATTCTGCCGTGGGGCGGCAGTTTCAACCCTCTGCACGACAGCAGAACTCATATCCTCCATTTGCGGCAATTTTTTACTGTCTGCGGACTCAACCGTATTTTTTTCAATATCAGGAGCAGTAGTTGAAACTTTCTCTTTTTCAACTGTATTTTCCGCATTGGCAATTTCGACTTTTGTTTCTGCAGAAGCCGCGGGGATTTTTTCGATCGGACTGTCGGAAACTGCCGCAGATGCGTTTCCGGCAGCGGCAGTTTCAACCACAGCGCTCTGTTTGACATCTGCTTCCTGAACATTGGCAGTTTCAACAGCGGCGGCAGCTTCGTTTTCCTTTTCAAGTTCAGCCTGACTTTCTTCACGCAAGCGGATAAGTTCAGCCTCCCGTTCCTGCTGTTCAATAACGAGGCGTTTTTTGTAAGCCTCCGTCATACGGGCAATTTCCTCCTCATCGGTCATGATGTGAGCTTGTTTGGCTCTGCCTTTTTTCATAAATTTCTGCTCACAGCGTTCGATAAAGTTATTGATTTCACGGACATTGGCAGAATCACCTGCACAACGCAGATACTCTTTATAATGGTAAATTGCCAGCAGATAATCTTCAAGTTCTTCATCATAAAGCTGGGCAAGCGACAAATGCACCGTGGCAGTATCAGGATGCGTCTGCAAATATTTCTTGTAACAAAGTTCAGCATTGCGATATTCCCCCAGACGCTTCGACTGTTGAGCTTTTTTCAGCATCGGATGATTCGGTTCTGACTCCGAACATCCGCAAAGCATCAGCAAAAACGCCGCACATATCAACAATATTTTTCCAAAATTCATCACTTCATATACTCCCTTAAAAGCGGTATCGCCGCCGCCACCGCAGTTTCCAATCGCAAAATATAAGGACTCAAACTGACTCCGATAAAACCTTCTTTTTCAATCATTTCAATCTCATTCGGGCTGAATCCGCCCTCCGGCCCGACAAAAAATGCCACCGAAGACGCATTTTTCATCATTTTTCTGTCGCCCTCACTCTCACGGATCGCC